>JANXLO010000083.1 GCA_025355115.1 Chthonomonadaceae bacterium | reverse complement strand
CGTCGAGCTTGAGGCTGCCATCCGCACTGTGCGCCAGGGAGTCCATGCGCTCCGGCACAGTCCATTCGGCCCGCTGTACCATGTTGCCGCGCACGCCCATGAACGATTTGTTGCGGTTGCGCACGACGACCAGGGTGTCGGAGAGGCGGGGGTCGGAGTTGGCGATGAAGGATTTGCGCGGGTTGAACATCTGAACACGGCCCTGCACCGTGGCGAACCCGCCCTGAAGCGCCATACGCGACCATTTGGACGGATCGACGATGGGCATTCGCTGCGCGTTCACGTCGCCGGGGGCGTTGGTGTCGGTCACGATGTGCCACATCAGGCAGTCGAGGAGCTTGACCTGCTGCGCGAGGTTGGCGATGTTGACCTTGTCCGCGGTGTCGAACGGCGTGTCGATCAGTGCGCGGCTGTCGTCGGTGGAGGCGAACGTGATGCCGTTGCCGCCCGCGACCGTCACGACCTCGGAATCGAACGCCGGCTTGCCCGAGATGAAGTTCCGCCAGTTCTTGCCGTCCACCGGATTGACGCCGTCGTTGAAGTAGCGCTTGGAGTTGAAGCCGAGCGTGGTGCCGACCTTCTCGGCGTTCTCGCGGCAGACGCGGGCGATGTCGCTGAACCGGCCCTGAATGTCCTCGCGATAGTCGAAGAACCAGCCTTTGTAGAAGATGCCGAACGACTGCGTCTGGCTGGTGAGGTCGAGGCCCGCCCAGAGATAGATGGTAGGCGGATTGCGCTGGCTCTGGTTGCGCGGCTGCGAGAAGAAACCGAGGCAGAGGAGCAGCATCACCATCAGCGACACCGCGCTGAAAATTGTTCCGCCGTCGAAACGCTTCTGCCCTACGGCGAGCTTCCGCGCCAGCCGCAGCATCAGCACCACGACGAACAGGCACAGCACGCCGACAAGCGTCACCGAGACGCGCCCGGCGTTCTCCTTTGCAGTGGCGGACTCTACGAGGCTCGGCTCAGACCACTCGTCCATATGCGCATGAACGTATTCGCGAATTCCCTGGAGCGCCTGAAAATGCGCGCTGGTGGAGACGAACCACATGCTGCGCTTCGGGCGGTGCTCGGGCTGCGTGAAGTAGCGCATCATCTCCAGCATCGCCGCCATGCCGCAGGTGGTGTCGGCTCCAGGCGCCAGCGCAGGCACGACGGATGTGGAGTCGTAGTAGGACTGCACGACGATGATCTGCTTCTTAAGCTCGGGGTCGGTGCCCTCGATCTTCGCCATGAAGTTGCGGCCGTTGCGAGTCGCCCAGGGCATGGTGCAGGTAAGCTTGACCGTCGGGGCGCGCCCGCTGACGCACTGCGCGAGCAGCGGTGCGGCGTCCTCCTTGGTCATGTAGAAGCGGGGGATGGCGATGGGGATCGAGATGAACTTCGCTTCAGCTTCGCCGCGCATCGTCGCGGTTGGAGCCACGAAGATGACGGCCTTCGCGCCCAGGCGCGGCGCGTTCATCCACTCCGCCGCGCAGTTGAAATCGACCATGACAACCGAGCCGTCCACGTCCTTGCCGTTGAAGTTGCGGAGCTTGCCGTCCTTGACGTAGATGAGCGGAGCGGTGAGGCCGTTGGCGGGCAGAGTCGAGGTGCGCACGAGGTTGGGCCAGAGCGGGTACATGCGCAGCGGAGTCGAGGCCGTTGTCCCTCCGGCTCCAGGGCTGTCTGTCACCTGGACATACGAGCCCTTCGCCGGATCGTCCACGCCGGGATCGTAGGGAACGGTGACGTGGAACGTGTCCTCCTGAACCTGTCCCTTGCCGAGAATCTGCTCAAACTGGCCTTTGATGTAGTCGGCGGCCTTGTCGCTGTCCGGGTAGCCGGCGACCCTCGACTTGTACTTGCTCAGCTCCTTGACCGTCTGCTGCAACCGAGCCGAATCCACCGTGCCGTAGATCTCGCGATACTTGTCCTGGAACGCCTTCGTCACGTCGGCGGGGGCGGCAGGGCCTGTTGCGCCTAGGATCAGCAATGCGGTCAGAACGGATGCGAAAGCTGCGCTCCGAACGGAGCGAGGCGAGCGGCTATTCCCAATGCAAGCCATGGACGCTTCCCTTCTCATGGGGAAAACGAGCGAACATCGATCGTCAGGAGGGAACGTCGTCGTTCTTCGTTTCTTCCAGACGGTGTGCAGAATGCGCGGCAGCGGCGGCCGCACGATGCAAACCGAAGCAAAAAATAGTTCAAGGCGGGGATGAAAGACTACCTCATAATATCATAACGGCGCACAAAAATCAAGCATCCCTTTTCCAACCTCTCCAAATCGGAGGAACAGAGCCCCAAATGCCCGAACTCAGCCCCAAAAAACGCCTCGGTTTGGCATTCCCCTCTTCCGATACGGTATAGTCATAGGCAGTTGAGACCATTGAAAGGCAAGGCATTTCCGTGTGAAGGACGTTCGTTTTTTTTTGACGGGTGTTTCAACACCCGGCTCGTTCGCTTTTCGATGACGGGTGTCATCAACTTCCGGTCTAACGCTGCCCGTTAATGCCGGTTTCTTACAACAACACCCGCCTTTGCTTGCCAGGCTTGAAGGAGACAATATGGAGATTCAGACCCTGTTTCGAGAGGCGTTGCTGCTGCCCGCGAACGCCGTAGGCTATCATGTCAACCACGAGCTGTCCGGCATGTTTCTGAATCGGTTCGTGCTCTTCGGTCACGAATACGGCTTCGAACTTGAGGAGTATGTGCAGGCGATGGAGTGCCCGTTCGATGCGGACAGTCGCGTGTTTCAGCATATCGAGACGCACTGGAACGGGCATGGGCGCGGCTCAAGACAGACGGTCTCCAGCGCCTGGCATCATGTGCGCTGGGAGGGCCACGCTATCGAAGTCGGGCTGCTCAGCTGGAACGACGGCAGTTGCGAGAAGCGGTACCATTGGATTGTCTCGGACTCACGTGAACTCGGCGAGCGGTTCCTGTGCGCGGTCTGCGACTGGGAGGCGGAGGTGCGCGGGGAGGTGCTCGTCTTCGACAACGGCAACTGGTCGAAGAGTGAGGAGCTCTATCACGCCATCAAGAGCGTCACCTTCGACAATCTGACGCTTCCCGACGCGCTCAAGGAGGAGATTCAGACGGATTTCCGCCAGTTCTTCGCGTCGCGAGAACTCTACGACCGCTATCGTATCCCCTGGAAGCGCGGCATCCTGTTTCTGGGCCCGCCCGGAAACGGCAAGACGCATACTGTCAAAGCGCTCATCAACCAGATCGATCAGCCTTGCCTCTACGTCAAAAGCCTCAAAGCCCGCTACGCGACCGACCACGAGACCATCCATTCCGTATTCGAGAGGGCGCGTCAGACAACCCCCTGCCTGCTGGTTCTCGAGGATCTCGACTCGCTTATCAACGACCGCAATCGGGCCTTCTTCCTTAACGAACTGGACGGATTCGCCGCCAACACAGGGGTCGTCGTCCTCGCCACCACCAATCATCCGGAGCTTCTCGACCCGGCCATTCTGGATCGCCCCAGTCGCTTCGACCGAAAGTACGCCTTCGAACTGCCCGCCGCCGCGGAGCGCGAAGCCTACATCTCCCGCTGGAACGCGACCGTCGAGCCGGAACTGCAGCTCACGCCGGACGGGCTAAACGACATCGTAGAGAGAACGGACGGCTTCTCGTTCGCCTACCTGAAGGAGCTCTTCCTCTCCGCCATGATGCGCTGGATCGCTGTTCCCCAGCCCGGCCAGATGGATCTCGCCATGCGCTCGCAGATCGACATGCTCCGCGACCAGATGACCCGAAACCCGACTCCCGCGCCGGAACTTCCGCAGGAGGAAGCAGACCCTATGGCCGCCTTCTATCGCGGCATGCAAGCGGCAGACGAGGACTGACCAGTCGCCGGTCTATCGCTTCGCGCCATGCGCCTTCAGCGTCTCGACGATTCCGTCTGCATCACCGGGCGTTTCTGCGTTCCCCACCGCAGATTGAATAGCTGACTTGCCCTTCCATTGCGCCGCAGCGTTGGCCCCGTGATCTAAGAGAATTTCAACAAGATCCTCATCGCACTCCTGGCAGGCTGCCAGGAGTGCCTCGCCCCCGCCGGCGTTGACCTTCGCGCCGCGCTTCAGAAGCTCACGCACCATTTCCGGATCGCCCGAATCGACCGCCGCCGTAAGCGGGCACTCGGCCTTCGTATTCACGGCGGCGCCGTATTGGAGGAGCAGCTTAGCGATGTCGAAGTACTGCTCTTCGAGGGCATACCAGAGCGCCATATCTCCGGCAGATTTGGGGCCAACCCTTGCGCCGTGCTTCAGAAGCAACAGCACCGTCCCGGCATTGCCAGACCGAGTTGCCTCCTCGATCGGGCTGAAATCTGGTTCTCCTCCTGGGTTCACTTTCAGGCCACGCTCGATCAAAAACAAGGCCGCTTTCGCATTTCCGCCTAGGCAAGCGGCATCCAGCGCATTCTGGCCGCTGAATTTCCCGTGTCCTCTGATCGCACGAATGTCCGCGCCGTGCCTCAGCAGCAATCTCCCCATCTCAGGGCTCTGAAGGTAGAGCATGGGGGGCTCCGAGTTCCTGTCCGTTGTCGCGGCTCCGTGCATAAACAAGAGCTCCGCAAAAGGCAGGTTATCATTGGACACCGCAGAGTCCAGCGGACTGTATTCCGGTCCATAAGCGTCCCGTGCCGGATTTGAATTAGGATTTGGCGGCGCGCCCGCTGAGAGAAGCTCCCTCGCAATCTCGTTGAACTTGCCTTCCGCCGCAGCGCACAGAAGCCTGTGTGCCTCCTCCGACTTTGGGTCATATCGAGATCCATGCGCCAGCAGATGAAAAATCTCCGTCCGGCGTCGAATCTCGGTAGCCTGCGGCATCCCTGTTTCCCCGCGGAAGCTCCTGTTGTAACGGCTGATCCCTACCAGGGCGCACTCGAGAGCGGTCTCCTTCCTCGATGTGAGCAGGCGGAGATCAGCTCCATGGGCGCATAGCTCCTTTACGATCTCTAGATTGCCTTTCATCGCGGCGAGATTAACGAGCGGAGAGGGCTCTTCGCTGCCGGCATAAGATTCAACATCCGCGTTCACGTCGCGCGCCCCCGCCTTCAAAAGAGCGACGGCAATTGTCGTATCATTGGTCTGAACGGCGATCGCGAGGGCTGAGCGTCCGGATGAGCCGTCTGTTGACTTGCCCTTGAACATGCGCCTCAGGTGCCGCTTCACTTCCTGCCACAAAGAGCCCCGCACGAAGACGAAGTCGCGTGAATTCGCGTCAGCGCCCTCCCCCAGCAGCCGAATGACACTTGCCTCATCCTTCAGAACCTGACTCTTGCGCCCTTCGCGAACTCGCCCG
>JANXLO010000678.1 GCA_025355115.1 Chthonomonadaceae bacterium | reverse complement strand
CCCGCTGGACGGCAAAACCATTCTGCTTGGCGTATCAGGCAGCATCGCCGCCTACAAAGCCGCCGAGCTCTGCAGCCGACTGGGCAAGCTAGGCGCGTCGGTGCATGTAATCCTGACCTCCCATGCGGAGAGGTTCATCGGAGCGCCGACTTTTCGCGCTCTCACCCGCAATCCAGTGCTGACGGATCTTTTCGATGAGCCGCAGACCGGACGCATCGCCCACATCGATCTGGCGCAGTCCGCTGATCTCGTGCTAGTCGCCCCTGCGACCGCGAATATTCTGGCAAAGATGGCGCATGGCCTCGCCGACGATATGCTCACTACATGTCTGCTCGCCACCCCGCCAGCCACTCCGCTTCTCATTGCACCCGCGATGAACACTGTCATGTGGGACCATCCTGCGACGATTGCGAATATAGCTACGCTGCGAGGACGTGGAGTTCAGATAGTGCAGCCCGGATACGGCCTGTTGGCCTGCCTCGACGAAGGCTACGGCAAACTGGCCGATGTCGAGGAGATCGTTAAGGCAGTGGTCGAGCGGCTGACGCGCAGCAGTGACCTGGCGGGCAGGCGGCTTCTCATCACGGCTGGCCCCACACGCGAGGCGATCGATCCGGTTCGATTCCTTTCGAATCGCTCCAGCGGCAGGATGGGCTACGCAATCGCCACGGAGGCGGAGGCACGGGGCGCGAGAGTCACCCTTGTCAGTGGGCCGACTGGCCAGGTGCCTCCTGCGGGAGTGGAGATAGTCCGCGTAGAGAGCGCGAGGGAGATGCACACGGCCTGCGCGGAGCGATTTGCAGAGTGCGACATCTTCATAGCGTCCGCCGCTGTCGCTGACTATACGCCGGAGGCCCCTGCGGCGCAGAAGCTCAAAAAGCTGTCGTCAGAGGGAACAGCAGCGCTTACGCTCAGGCTGCGCGAGACGGCTCATATTCTTGCGGACATGGGAGCGCGAAAGCGGCTTGGCCAGATTGTCGTTGGATTCGCTGCCGAGACGGAAAACGTGATCGCCAACGCGCTCATTAAGCTGCGATCTCGAAATCTCGATCTCGTAGCCGCCAACGACGTGACGATGGAGGGCGCGGGCTTCGACGGGGAGACCAACGTCGTGACGTTGCTCTGGCCAGATGGAAGGCTGGAGGCGTTGCCAATCCTCTCCAAACAAGAAGTGGCTAGCCGACTGCTTGACGCACTGCTCCCGCTGCTTTCTCCTCAATTGCCCAGCTATCAGAGTGCATCCGATGCAGGATAGGAGCCTGAGCGCGAAGGCTGACGTGCCTCTGCTCGCCCTCACGTATAGTCTCGCCCTGTTCGGTGTGCTCATCATCTACAGCGTCACGCACGGCGATGCCACTCCCTACCACAAACGGCAGATTCTCTGGATCGTCCTTGGCACGTGCGGGCTGATCGCGACGACCCTGCTCAACTACCATCTCTACACCCGGTTCGTCAACTTCATATACGGATTCAATTTGCTCTCACTCGCGGTCGTACTGAAGTTTGCGCACAGCATCAACGGCGCGTCGCGCTGGATCAATATCGCAGGATTCAAGTTTCAGCCGTCGGAGTTCGCGAAGCTCTGCGTTATCCTCACGTTGGCCATCTACCTCACCAGAAATCACGACACGGTGCACGAGGTCAAGACGTTTCTGCTCTCACTCCTGCATGTCGCTGTGCCGATGGCGCTGATCTTCAAGCAGCACGATCTCGGAACCGCGCTTGTGCTCCTGGCGATATGGTTCGGCATGGTGTTCATGGCTGGCGCGAAGCTCAAGCATATCGTCGTCCTGTCCCTGACGGGTTTGCTGTTGTTCGCGGCGTTGTGGCATACCGGCAGGATCATCGAGGGCTATCAACGGCAGCGACTTGTGACGTGGTACGACTCGCTGTTCGACCCGGACGCCGACAAGAACAAGACTGGCTACCACGTCTCGCAGGCGCGTGTGGCCATCGGTTCGGGCGGGATGTGGGGCAAAGGCCTGATGCACGGGTCGCTGGTTCGCGGCGGTTACGTGCCCGAAAAGCAGACAGATTTCATCTTCACGGATATCGGGGAGGAGCTGGGCTTCGCCGGGACTCTCTTTCTTGCGATTCTCTACGCGGGCCTGCTGTTCAGAGGAGTCCAGGTGATCCGGAGCGCGGACGAGGATATTCTGGGCAGACTGATAGGGACGGGCGTCGTCTCGATGCTCGCGTTCCATGTGGTCGTCAACATCGGAATGAACATCGGCCTCATGCCCGTCGCCGGAGTTCCGCTGCCCTTCATCTCGGCGGGCGGCAGTAATATGCTCACCCTCATGACCTGCATCGGCCTCCTCCAGAGCATCTCCCGCGCGCGTCACCATCTCCTTTTCTGACGACACACCGAATTGCTAGGAAGTAGGAGCAGTGCCGGCATGCCGAGCAACGGCGGCAATTTTGGAGCAATGCCCGGATGCTCGTGCAGGAAAAGTCGCTGTGAGTTTTGAAAGGAGCACAAAACCGCGGATGTGGCGGGAAGGGATTAGCATTGGCAACGCAGCCTCGCGAAAATTCGGAGCTCCCCTCAACGGGAGGCGTCGACGAACCACCCTCAAAGCTTGAGCAGACCAAGCGCAGGCAGGTGCAGGGCATCACTCCACGCGCCTTTGTCATCGGCCTGATCATGATCCCTATCATGTGCTTCTGGAACGAATACACGGAGATCGTCGCCGAAGCGACCGATCTTGCGGCGATGTCGCTGATCATTGCAGTCGTCTTCGCACTCTTCGTGCTGCTCCTGCTCAATCTAGTGCTGAAGCGCTATCTGCCGCGGTTCGCCCTGACGCAGGCCGAACTTATGTTCGTCTACGTGATGCAGACCGTCTCAATAGGGATCTCTGGCATCGGCATGATGCAGTTCCTCAATACCTTCACAGGCAATATCTTCTACTATGGGACGCCTGAGAACAAGTGGCAGGAGAAGCTTTTGCCCGCGGTTAAGCCCTGGCTGCTGCCGAAGGAGTCGGTAACGAAAGCGTTCTACACGGGTCAGAGCACTTTCTGGCGGGCGGATCACATCCTCGGCTGGCTCGCGCCAATCTGCGTCTGGTCGTGCTTCATCGTCATCCTGCTAGGCGTAATGATGTGCCTGAATGTGCTCGTTCGAAAACAGTGGATGGATCGCGAGCGGCTTAGTTTCCCAATCGTGCAGCTTCCGCTCGAGTTGACGGCGGACGGTGGCTCTGCGAAGACGTTGCTCAGCAAGCAGATGTGGATCGGGTTTCTGATCCCCGTTGTGCTTGAAACGCTCGCCAGCCTTAACTACCTCTACCCAAGTGTGCCGTTTCTGCCTATCAAGCCCTCCGATCCGCGCCTCAACCTGACGCCGATGTTCACGACTGCCCCCTGGAGTGGGATGGGTTATTTCGCGCTTTCGTTCTATCCGCTGGTGATTGGCCTCACCTACTTCCTGCCGCTGGATGTTGCCTTCTCGCTCTGGTTCTTTTACCTGTTCACGAAGTTCGAAAATGTGTTTGCGAC
>JANXLO010000672.1 GCA_025355115.1 Chthonomonadaceae bacterium | reverse complement strand
GGTCAAGCGAAAATGGCTTTCGCTCAGGCGGTGCTCTAAGAATTATACTACACAGTACATCAAGTGTGACAACTCTAAGCGTGGTTTGTAAAACTTTTTTGTTTTTAGCAGCAGGCGTTCATTGTTTTGGCAACTGTCCGAAGGATGGAATGCTGCCGCGGAGGAGAGTCATCGAGTACGGGGGCAGCAAAAAAACGGTATTCTCATTGGCTGAAATGCGTGTTACCGCAGGAGGCAGGTCTGGACTCGCATGTCCATGATCCCTGCTCGGGTGCCAGACGTACTGCTTTTCAGAATATTGAATTTCAGTGACCGTGCCAGTAAAACCGCCTTTGTGCTGGGACAGTATGGATGACCATTCAAACTTGACCGACTGTGACTGCTTCGGATCTTTGTTCAATAGCATGAGCGACCACTGCCCGTCCGGTCGTGAGACCGCATAGGCTGAAATGAGGTTCTGGCCCCGGCTATTCTTTACATCGCTGGCTCCTGCGAAAAGCGTGTGAAGCCCATGCCCCGGCAACGCCCACTGCTGTGTGAGCATCCTCGCCCCATAATATGCTGGAAGGGGCTGAGAGATAGAATGATTTTCGTCCATTAGAAACAGCGCGAGGTTCCCCCAGTTGTTGCAGTCATCCTCCTCATGAATGAGCTCCGTTGGCTCGTATCCGTAGAAATAGGCAGTAGTGCCGCCTTGCGCCAGGAACTGCATCACTGTGTCGGCATTGATGATAGCGCCCGGCATCTCCACCTCCGCCTGTCCGGCGAATGAGGAGTAACCGTATTCCGAGATGAGCCAGGGAATATCTGTGGAGACTCCGCTCTCTCGCAGGCTCTTCATCACCCCGCTCAGAAGATCAGGTGCGGACGCGAGCTGCACTGATGTCGGGAGACAGACGTTGTCGAAAGGATACCATTCGAAGGAGAAGAAGTTGAAGTCCTGGAGATGGTGTCTCCCGCGCAGCACTGCAAGGAAACGGTTCATCCAAGACGTATTGCCTGTCGCATCCGGCCACGCCACATAGGCGTAGATGCTGGTCTGAAAGCTCGGCCCTCCCAGCTTCAAGCGCGGATCGACCTTATGCAGAGCTTGAGCGAATTGGATATAGAGGACGGCGTAGTCTTCAGGCGACATGCTCTGCCCGTCCGGCTCCTCCCCAATCTCCACTTTGCTCACGTCATAGCCCCTGGCAGTAAGATAATTTATCTCCGCTGCGGCATTTTCAGGGGTGTCGTACAGGGGAGCGACTGGGATTAGCATAGGCTGACCGGCTTTTAGAGGGCTGCGGTAGACAAGATCGAAGCCAGGCTGTTCAACATCAAGGTCGATGTCTTCCGCTCGGTGCCAGGGGTCGGTGGAGGAAGCGTAGGTAACAGTCTGCGCGGTTGGACTCTTTCCATGCCGGGTCAGATCGAGGAACTTGCTTCCCTCTTGCCTGCCTACCCAGACTTCGCGCAGGGCGTAGCCAAGCCGGTCGCGCACATCGGTCGAATGCTCTGTAGCGGTGTAGGAACTGGTCTTCATTAGCACCCGTATGCAGCGAGTTGTAAAGGGCACGGCTGCAAAATGCACGCTCTGCAGGCC
Organism: Chthonomonadaceae bacterium; assembly: GCA_025355115.1. Taxonomy (GTDB): domain Bacteria; phylum Armatimonadota; class Chthonomonadetes; order Chthonomonadales; family Chthonomonadaceae; genus JANXLO01. The sequence continues at coordinate 1,186 of JANXLO010000672.1, read as the reverse complement.
GCCTTTGCCGTTTCTAACCGTACCCAACGGGAAAGGCTTCCATCTGTCCGCCTCACGGGTCGTTGGCATGTGATCCTCTATAAAAATAGGATCCGAGCCAGTGTAGTATTCAATCGAAAAAGAGACTGCGTAAGGATTGGCCCAGAGCAGTCGAATGGTATCGACCGGCTGAGGCTTATCGAGGAGAACCATTACCCATTGAGGATGCGCTGCGTTGTGTTCGCTCGTGAAGTGCGTATCGAGATAGGGGTTGGACTTCCAAAATGTATGGGTATCGCCGTCAGTAAGTCGGGAGTAGCCTTTATTGTTGGCCTGATCAATCGTGTTCCCTCTGCGCGGCAGACAGTAGCCGTTCGAGATTCGGATGGGGGCCGCGGGCCTGGCATCTGAGATCCAGTAGCCGCGCTTGTGCACCTTGTCGCTCCATTTGCCACGTGGATTCCAGTGCCACGCTTCCACTCCCAGCTCCGTTCTGAGACGGTAAGTAAGTGGCTTGAAGCCCGCAGTCAGCATCGCTTTCATGTTTACTTTAGTGTAGATATGTGCGATGCTCCCTCTGTCGTGCCCATCCACGCCCGCGCCAAAAGCTTCGTCAGGGCGGAATGTGGCTGCCGGGCGATCGAGAGCGATATGAACAGTGACGGGTAACGGAGTGGCAGGCTGGCCTTGATTCGCTTGCGGCAGTGAGTCAGCCGCTACGGTAACAATGAACAGAGCGCTAGATGCGGCTGTGATTGCGAATTGTACGGCAGGACGGATACAAAACATAACTTCCCCCAAAAGCAGCGAGCGATTTTTATACTGGGTATGGTACCCGATGAGTCCCCAGCCGTCCAATTAGTCGTCCTGCGCGGAGGATAATCGATTGGGCGCATCGAAACAGTGATGCATATCGATTGCAGGGAAACGGTTATGAACGATAAGCCGAAAACATCAGCGCCCGAAACTTCGAGCCAGACGGGCACCTCTCAGACCTCTATTGCAGGACTCAGCGCCGACCAGCATGTCGTTCACAACTGGACAATAGCACTGATCGGATCGCTCTTCTGCTTGTTGCTGGCGGGAGCATGGATTCTGCACAGGCTTGGCACAAATCGCGCCTGGCGAAGGTATTCACAGATGATCGGTGGGGAGTTTCGGCAACGTAACGTCTTCTCGCCCGACGTCCTGACGGGTACTGTCCGAA
>JANXLO010000655.1 GCA_025355115.1 Chthonomonadaceae bacterium | reverse complement strand
GTTCCTGCTTCTATTGCCGACGGGACAACCCCGAACTCTGCGAAGACCTGCTGTTCCTCAACGGAGCCTACGCGGAAGCCATCACGATCCCCGCCCGCATCGTCTCGAAAAATCTCTATGTCATTCCCGACTCCCTCTCGTTCGAGGAGGCCGCTCTGACGGAGCCGTTGGCCTGCGGTGTGCGCGGCATGGCGGCGATGCCCGTGCGCCCTGGCGAGACTGTCACGGTGCTTGGGCTTGGCCCTATCGGCCTGCTGTTCGTGCGGCTCTGCGCTCTGGTCGGGGCGCGAGTGCTCGCGGCGGGCCGTCGCGCGGAGCGTCTGAAGCTCGCAGCCGAACTCGGGGCTGCGGAGGTGTTCAACATCGCCGCCATCGACGACATTCTGCCCGTCCTGCGCAGCCGAACGGAGGGGGACCACGGCCCGGACAAGGTGATCGAGGCCGTTGGCCGCCCGGAAGCCTGGGAGCAGGCCGTCGCGCTCGTGCGCAAGGCCGGAACCGTCAGCCTGTTCGGAGGCTGTCCCGCCGAGACGTTCGTCCGCCTGGACGCACATCGCGTCCACTACGACGAGCTCACCCTCCTCGGCGCCTTCCACCACACCCCTTATGCGTGCCAAACAGCCCTCGAACTGCTCGCACAAGGCCAAGTTCCCGCTGGTTTATTCCTCCAGAGATCCGCCCCGTTAGCCGAGCTTCCCGCAGTACTGGCGTCACTCCTTGATGGCTCTAGCGGAGCTGTCAAGACCGTCATCTACCCTTGACCACTGGAGTGGAGGGACTAACGTCCTCCTCGGAGAGGACTGGTTTTGGCACTAGTTCCAACTCACAAGGCTTTTTTGAAAATTATCTTCTTGACAATTCGCGGCGCCGGAAGGATTTTGATTGCCTGCGTTGAAATTGCTCTGGAGGCGATGGTTCTATGCAGCATGATCTGCCGGACTTTCAGCCAGAGCCTGTCAGTTTTCCGTACAAGGAGAGTGCCACATGCCTGATCCCGTCACGCCAACTGCTCGGATGGACGCCGTCCACCACTCGTTCACTCTGGGATGGAAACTCATCGAGTTGAAGAGCAGAGTCCAGATCGCCGCCCTTCACGCCAACGCAACCCTTTCCGCCAATGCTGCGCCCGCCGTCGGCGGTGCGACTCGGACGCCAGATGTCAAGAGCGCCGATCCGCTCGCCCTCATGCTTCGCTCCAGCGACGCGTTCTGGCAGGCGAGCGTATGGCGAGCGACGTTCAATCAGATCGGCAGCCTGCACGCGCTGGCCTTTGAGAAGAGCGCGACAGCCCAGACGCTGTACGAGCCGCCGACCAAGAAAAACCTGCCCTACCTCTATCCTCCCACGCCCGACTATGCAGATATCGGAATCTCCAGCATGGATGCGGATAACAAACCCATCCTCGAGAATTTCCTGTTATTCGATGTGACGCGCAGGGCGATCAACGGCCTGACGCTGCTGCACATCAACAAGGACGACAGCCTCATTCCGGATAAGATCTACGCCGATCAAGCCTGGATCATCCTCGACGTCCTCACCGGGGCGCAGAACACAGGCGAAAGCAGCGGCACGACAACGGTCGCCGCCGTTCAGCCTGCGACTCCACCCCCGGCCGATGGGACGCTGCCAGCCGCCGGCCAGCCCTCGACGCCGGTCGTCCCGCCTCAGGGCGAAGCAGTGTCAGGCAGCCCCGCCGCTCCGCAGGCGCAGACTCCTCCGCCCGCGAACAGAACTGGCAAGCCTCCGCCGACGCTAACGGACTTCAAGTCTGCGCTCGTGAAAAGCGGAAAAAAAGAGGCAGACATTGTCGACACTTGGGACTACTATCGCAATGAGGCGATCAAAACGCTCAGCGAACTCATAGTCAAGTTTTTGGAAGCATGGAACGGCTATGCGCGCGAGAACTACTACGCAGGCGGAGTCCTGAAGAACGACGAGACGGAACTGATCGCCTACGAAGCCGGCAGCTCCCTGGCCTCGCTGTCGTGGGGCGTTGCTGTCATCACAACCAGCATCGAGTGCGGCTCACTGATCGCCCAGCCCGCGCTGGCCGCCGATCCTGCGAAGCTGGCCGCCTATACTCCAAAGCTGATCGACGACCTCAAGGCGGGCTGGGAGAGCGTATTCAGCGACCAGGCGATAATCCATGTGCAGCATCAAATCTCCTCATTGAGCACCATGCTCGACGATTGCCACTACTCGATCCACACCGACCAGAAGCGGCCTGCGGACGACGCCGTGCTCGTCTGGCCCAACCCGGACGCGCCCGGCCAAGCCATCCATGCCGTCAAGCAGAGCCTCGACTTCTGGAAGCGCACCGTGGATTGGATCGGGAAGCCCATTGTCTCCGAGGGCGGGAAGGCCATAGTCGGCAGTGATGGGAAGCCCATTGTCTCCGCCGATGGAAAGGCCGGCACTGAAATCGCGTGGAGCAGTCTGCTGAAAGACAAGGCCGGGTATATAGACCCTCTTCAAGTCAACAAGCGGATGCGGAATGCGCTGAGGCAGCAGGCGGACATATGGCAATCGCTCATGACGGGCCAGCAGACCCTTCGCGGGTTCAGCATCGAAAGCGTCTCTCAGAAAATAGTGCGTGAGGCCATGGACGAAGTCCAAAAGACGATTTGGCAGGACTTCGGAACGAGTTCGGAGGATGCCCGCAAGAACGCCCTCGCGCTGACTCAGGAGGTGTCGGACGTCGCAAAAACTTCCCTGGAGCAGCTTGCGAAGAGCTTCTGGCCCATCCTGTTGCTGGTCGGC
>JANXLO010000644.1 GCA_025355115.1 Chthonomonadaceae bacterium | reverse complement strand
ACACGCTTGAGCCCGTCTCGGAGCGACTCTCTGTTCTGCTCGGCAAAGACGTGCCGCTCTTCGACGACATCCTTGCCGACGAGACCGAGGAGGCGATCTTCGCTCTGGAGGACGGCGATGTCGTTATGCTGGAGAATGTGCGCTTCTACCCCGAGGAGGAGAAGAACGATCCCGAGTTCGCCGACCGCCTGGCGCGGCTGGCGCAGCTCTACGTCAACGATGCCTTCGGGACGGCCCATCGCGCCCACGCCTCGACGGAGGGAGTCGCGCACTTCATCCCGGCGGTGGCAGGTCTTCTGATGCAGAAGGAGCTGGACTATCTGGGGAGCGCCCTTGCGGAGCCGAAGCGCCCGTTCGTCGCGATTCTTGGCGGCGCGAAGGTCAAGGACAAGATCGGCGTCATCCGGGCGTTGCTCGGCAAGGTGGACACGCTCATCATAGGCGGCGGCATGGCCTACACCTTTCTGAAGGCGCAAGGCATGGAGATCGGCAACTCCCTGCTCGATGAAGCCAATGTCGCTTTCTGCAGGGACATTCTCGCCAAGGCGGGGACGAAGATCCTACTGCCTGAGGATGTGGTAGTGAGCAGCGCCAACCCGTTCGATGCGGGCGAGGCGGCCTGCGAGACCAAGGTCGTGGCTACGAGCGCGATACCTTACAACTGGGAAGGCGCGGACATCGGCCCGAAGACCATCGCGAAGTTCAATGCGGCTATCGCTGGAGCTGGAACGGTCGTCTGGAACGGCCCGATGGGCATCTTCGAGTTCGGCAAATTCGCGGAAGGCACCCGCGCGATGGCGCAGGCGATGTCGGAGTCCAGCGCAGTCACGATCATTGGCGGCGGCGATTCTGCGGCGGCCGTCCATAAATTCGGCTACGCTAGCGGCATGACGCATATCTCAACAGGCGGCGGCGCCTCGCTGGAGTTCCTCGAGGGCAAGCCCCTTCCCGGAGTGGCGGCACTGCTGGACAAGTAGCATTACTCCGCGCGAAGCGGCGAAAAGCTTCTGAGTGGTTTGATATTCTTAAGACAGACCTAGTTCACGGCCATTGCTTCCCAGGAGCGATGGCCGTGAACTTGCGTGTCGTCTCGAGTCGTTAAGCGCAGAAGGATTCAGAAGACCGAGGGCGAATAGAGTCCTTATTCTGCGGCGCGGCGGTGCAACGACTATGGAACGAGATCTAAGAGACATTAAAGAGGAGGTTCGCGCCAGGACGGACATCGTCGAGATCATCAGCGGGTACACTCTGCTGAAGCGCTCAGGCAAAAACTGGACGGGTCTCTGCCCATTCCATGCGGACAAAAAGCCCTCGTTCAGCGTCAGCCCCTCGACGCAGAGCTATCGCTGCTGGTCGTGCGGCGAAAAAGGCGATGTGTTCACCTTCGTTCAGAAGAAGCAGAATCTTGATTTCGTCGAGGCGCTCGAGGATCTGGCGAAGCGGGCGGGAGTGGCATTCGAGCGCAAAGGGCACAATCCCCAGATCGCCAGCGAGCGAGAGCAGATGCGTGAGCTCAATCGTCTCGCCACAGAGTTCTATCAGGATCGCCTGAGCGTGAGCGACGAGGCTCGCGCCTACCTGGCAAACCGCGCGATACTGAAGGTTACACAAGAGCAGTTTCAGCTCGGCTACGCGGCAAACGAGTGGGAAGGTCTGAGTTTCTTCCTCCAGCGACGTCGCGCGGATATGAGCCTCGCGGCGAAGATTGGCCTCATCAAGGCCCGAGAGCAGGAGCGCGGCGGAGGCTGGTACGACACCTATCGCCACCGGCTCATGTTCCCTATCCACGACTCACAGGGCGATGTCGTCGGGTTCGGCGGGCGCGCCATGAGCCCGGATGAGAAGGCAAAGTACATCAACTCCGAGCAGTCGCTCGTCTTCGACAAGTCCAAGACGCTGTACGGGCTGTTCTTCGCCAAGGGCAAACTGAGCGACGAGAAGCCCCCTGTTTTCGTCGAAGGCTACGTGGACGTCATCACCGCCCATCAGGCCGGATTTCCGCAGTGCGTCGCCTCCCTCGGAACCTCGATGACGGAGGAGCAAGCTCGCACCCTGGCCCGCTACAGCAGGCGGGTTCTGATCTGCTACGATGCCGACAGCGCGGGAATCAACGCCACGCTGCGAGGCGCGACCGTCTGGGAGAGTCTGGGCATAGAGGGCGCGGAGGTGCGAGTCGCGCGCCTTCCCGCAGGCGATGACCCCGATTCTATCCTCAAGCGGGGCGACACCGCCGCATTTCAAGCTGCTCTCGACACCGCAATCCCCCGCGTCGATTATCAGATAGAACTGACCCTGAAGCGGCACGACTTGCAGACCGACGCAGGCAAAGAGGACGCGCTCGCGGAGGTCATTCCAATCCTGGCCTCGATGCGCACCCTGACGCAGCGCGATCGCCATGCGCAGCAGTTGGCGTATTTGCACCCTTCCTCGAAATACAATCTTACTCGCGCCATCGAGGCCATTCTTGCCGACGCGCAGACCTACGCCAACCAGAGCCACGGGGGGCAGTCGGCGCGGGATCGGGGCTTTCCTCTGACGGGCGAAGCCAATCGCGCCCCGCTATCCGAGCAGCCTCCTCCCCCCTCCTATCGCCCCGCTACCAGAGAGCACTGGGGGCAGTTCGACCCCGGCACACGGCAGATCGTCCGCAAAGGCGAGGGGCCTGGCAACGGCTATGGCCGCGAGCCCGGCGGCTATGTCGGCGGGCGGGACAGCGGCGGGAACGGCTACGGTCGGAGCCGCGACCGCGCTCCTCGTCCCATGAGCGACCCCACGCCCCCGCCTCTGCAGACCCCGGTCTTAAGCGGTGCGGAAAAGGCCGAGCGGACGCTGCTCCGTGCTCTGCTGACCCCGGAGATGCGCTCTCATCTCCTCACGAAGCTCGACCCCAAACTGCTTCTGACTCCGCAGGGCCGGAGCCTCTTCGGCTGGGTCGCGCGGACGCCCGCCAACGAGGAGGGGGGCATCGATCCCCTCCCTCTGCTGCGTCGCATCGAGGTCGAAGAGGAGGCGGCAGACGCAGAGAAGGATTCTGAAGAAAAAAAGGAGAATAGCGATTTACACGAAAAAAGTGCATGGCAGGATACACGGACACGCGCCCAATCCGCAAAAATATCCGATTACTTGCGCGAGCTATTGGAGGATTCGCTGTCCGTGATGTCGAATGAACCGCTCAACGAAGCTGCGATTGCAGACTGCCTGCTCCGGCTGCAAAACCATCGGGCGGATCGGGCCAAGCGCGAACTGGTCGAACTGCTGAACCGGCCCGACCTCACAATTGAACAGCAAAAGGCATTCACCGAACAGTATCACCATACAATGCGCGAGATGCGGGGCACACCCCGAGCCGGCAGTGACGGACACGCCTGAAGCCGCCGTCGGTCTATTAAATTCCATTAGCGCCAAAGGAGAGTGATCAGAGTGGGCATGACCATCGTAGCTGCCGATACGGCCCGAGGGGTGAACGAATTTCAGCGACTGCTCGATCAGGGCAGAGACCGAGGTTTTCTCACCTATGATGAGATCCATGACAGCCTTTGCCGCGATGAGGCCGACTCCGGCAGCACGGACGAACTGCTCGAACTCTTTGCTCACGAAGGCATTGAAGTGGTGCACCGAGTCGTCCCAGGCAAGGACTTTGCAGTGCCCCTCCATGTCGAAGAGCTGACCTCCGAAGTTGCCGCCCGCGAGGCGGAGGAGGAGGAAGTCAGCGTTCTGGAAGGGGTCGTGCTCGACGATTCCGTCCGGGCCTGGCTGCGTGAAATCGGCAAGACTCCGCTGCTCACTCTGGACGAGGAGGTCATGCTCGCCCGGCGGATCGAGCGCGAAAAAGAGAATCCCTACCTCGCCAAGCGCGCCAAGGACACCCTCACCAAAGCCAATCTCCGCCTCGTCGTCTCTATCGCCAAACGCTATAGCGGGCGCGGTATGTCGTTTCCCGACCTGATTCAGGAGGGCAACATCGGCCTCATCCGCGCCGTCGAGAAGTTCGACTACCGCAAAGGCTACAAGTTCAGTACCTACGCGACCTGGTGGATCCGTCAGGCTATCACCCGGGCCATCGCCGATCAGGGCCGCACTATCCGCATCCCCGTCCACATGGTCGAGACTATCAATCGCCTCGTAAAAGCCTCCTCTCAACTACTTCAGGAAAATGGCCGCGAGCCTACCCTCGACGAACTGTCGAAAGTCCTCGGCCTGCCCGTGGAGCGCGTCTCCGAAATCATCCGCGTTGCCCCTGAACCTCTCTCCCTGGAGACGCCCATCGGTGAGGAGGAGGACAGCCATCTGGCCGATTTCGTCGAAGACCGCGATGCCCTCTCCCCCGCTGAGGCCGCCTCTCGCCTCATCCTCCGTGAAAAAATCAAGGACGCCCTGGACTACCTGACGCTTCGTGAACGCGAAGTCCTGATGATGCGCTTTGGCCTGGAGGACGGCTGCCAGAAGACGCTCGAAGAGGTCGGCAGGCACTTCCGAGTCACCCGCGAGCGCATCCGTCAGATAGAAGCCAAAGCGCTTAAGAAGCTAAGGACGCCAAGCTGCAGTCGACACCTACGCGCCTGCTTCGAATGGCAGTGACCGCTCTTCACGGCAATCAAAAGCCGCCTCCTGCATTATCAGGGAGGCGGCTTTTCATCGCTGCGGTCCGGATAAAGTGTACTCTGATTTCGGATCTGCCAGATTGTGGTAGACTCACTGAACTGAGTTTATGGTGATTCGCGGTAGAGAAACTGAGTGTGAAAGAGGAGAAAAGCATATGTTGCAAAAGAGAGTTTCTCTGGCGATAGTGGGAGTAGCGGCTGTCACAGGGATTCTGGCCATGATGCCGTATCGCTCTGCGCTCGCGGCGCAGGAGAAGGCGTCGGTTGTCAGAATCGTCGAGGCGAACGGCGCGTTTCACCTCACTCGAAACGGCGTCCCGTACCTCATCAAGGGAGCGGGCGGCGATGGCTCGAAGCTGCTTTTGCACGATTCTGGCGGCAACTCTTTCCGGACATGGGGCGCGGACGACCTCGGAGCGCAGCTGGACGAGGCGGAGCGCCTGGGGCTGAGCGTGACGGTCGGCATCTGGCTGGGGCACAAGGAGCATGGCTTCGACTACAATAATGCCGATCAGGTGGCCGCGCAGTTCGAGATGGCTAAGAAGGCTGTCTTGAAATATAAGGATCATCCGGCCCTGCTCATGTGGGGCATCGGCAACGAGATGGAGGGCAATGAGAAGGGCGACAACGCGGCGGTCTGGTCGGCGATCAACAACATCGCGAGCATGACGAAGCGTCTCGATCCAAATCACCCGACCATGACAGTCGTCGCGGAGATCGGCGGGGACAGGGTGAAGAACATCCATCGCCTCTGCCCGGACATCGACGTCGTCGGCATCAACTCCTACGGCGGGGGCGCATCCATTCCGCTGCGCTACAAGGAGGCAGGAGGCACTAAGCCCTACGTCCTCACCGAGTACGGGCCTCCTGGAGTCTGGGAGATCGGCAAGAACGATTTTGGCGCCGTGCAGGAGTTGAGCAGCACCGCGAAGGCCGCGCTCTATCGCAAGACCTGGGATCAGGCGATTGCCGGACAGAGCCTGTGCCTGGGCGGATATGCGTTCACGTGGGGCAACAAACAGGAGGCGACCGCGACATGGTTTGGCCTTCTGCTCCCGGACGGAAGCAGGCTCGGAGCGGTGGATGCGCTGACGGAGGCCTGGACAGGCAAACCGCCTGCCATCCGTTGCCCGGAGCTGAAGAGCCTCAAAATTGAGGGCAGCGATCAGGTCGAGCCAGGGGCCACGATCAAGGCGGATCTCGCGGTCGTCGATCCCGATGGCGATCCGTTGAAGGTGAACTGGGTGCTCCAGAGCGACGGCGGCAAAATCAACACAAACGGCGATACGGAAAAGGCTCCGCCGATGTATGCGGACGCCATCGTCCACGGCAGCGCCACGGGCGTCGAGGTGCATATGCCCAAAGTTGGCGGCGTCTACCGCCTGTTCGCCATCGTCCACGATGATCACAAAGGGGCCGCGGTCGCCAATGTGCCTATCTTCGTCAAAGGCGGCGTAGCCAAAACAGGAGAGACGTCTGCCATCGCCACCGGCAAGCCTGCGGCGTTGCCCTTCACAGTCTACGATGAAATGGGCCAGTCGGGCCGCGTCTTCATTCCCTCGGGATACATGGGCAACAACGCGGCGATCAAGGCCGATGAGGGCTGCACGATCAAGCCGCATTCGGGCAAAACCTGCATGCAGTGGCAGTACACCGCGAAGAAGGACTGGGGCGGCGTGGTCTGGCAGAGTCCCGCCAATGATTGGGGCGATCTGGAAGGCGGCAAAAACCTCACTGGAGCGAAGAGGCTAACCTTCTGGGCAAGAGGAGAGAAGGGCGGAGAGACTGTCTCCTTCCTGTGCGGCATCATTACCCACGACAAGCCGTTCTTCGACACCGTGCAGGCCAAGCTCGACAGGGCAGTCCTGACCTCAGACTGGAAGCAGTACGTCATTGATTTGAAGGGCAAAGACCTCACCCGCGTCAAGACCGGCTTCGGTTGGACTCTCGCCGCCGAAGGCCAGCCCGTCACCTTCTACCTCGACGACATACGCTACGAATAACCTCCATATCCCAAGGGCAATTTAATGCTTCGCCCGCTCTGTCCCAAGACGGAGCGGGCGATTTAAATGTTAACTTTCAGAGTGAGACAGGACGAAGCGGGAAGATGCGGACATTGACGCCGCTGGCGTAGTGAGCAAGGGGCTCGGCGTCGGGGCGGGGGAGGCTG
>JANXLO010000607.1 GCA_025355115.1 Chthonomonadaceae bacterium | reverse complement strand
CGCGTTAGGCCCCGCCGCCTCAGTTCCCACACTGGGGATTCTCAGCACTCCCTGTAGCGCCTTAACTATATCATCCTCGTGAGAATCGATCCAGCTATGAAGCCGCTGCACATTTGGGTCGGTCGGGATTTTCAGCATTTAGGAAACTCTCCATTCTCATCGCGAAGTGTCCCTCATTATAGCAAATTTGGCAGTGAGAGGAAAGTCCAGTCGCGGGACATCCAATTTACATTGAATACTCGGTCGATGGCCGCGACACGAGGTGATACGTAAGCATTTGAATGTTCAAGCGCGATCAGTGAGCTGGCAGGAGTTCCTGAGATGGTTACCGAACAAGATGGAACCATCTTAGCGAGGTAGCCATGCGACCCAGACTGTTTCTAATTCTATTTGCCCTGCTTATCCCCATTGGGAGTCACGCGCAAAAGCCTCCCAAGTCCGCTCAGGGGAAACAGCAACAATCGGTATCGTTGACCCCGAAACAGATTTCCGAGGGTTGGATTCAGCTCTTTGATGGTCAAACTGACTATGGATGGATCTCACGGGCGGAAGGGACTTGGCGGGTGGTGGACGGAACTCTTCTGTGCGATGCTGGCAAAGAAGGCGTCTTGGGCACCACCACGGAGTTCGGGGACATAGAGCTGCATTTTGAAGTCTGTCATGCAAATGTGGGACAGGCGGGCATCGCCCTTCGCGCCCCTATCGATGTCCCGCTTGACGCGAGTCATAACTCTATCCTCTCTGGGCTAAAGATTGGGAAGAAAACCAGTGTGCGGACAGATACTGCTATCCCCTCAACGAAGTTCACGTGGGTAAAATACGATCTCATCCAGCGGGGCAGCAGCTTCGAAGGAAAAGTGGATGGAGGGCCAATAGGGACAGCCATTCGTCCGGAGCCCTCTCGTGGTCATGTCTCCCTATTTTCCGACGGCACACGGCCCGTGCAGTTCCGCAATATTCGCGTGAGGCCACTGGGATTAAAAAGCGTCTTCAACGGCAAAGACCTTACCGGATGGCTGTCTCCGGAGGGCAACAAGTCGGTCTTCTCCGTCACTAAAGAGGGCTGGCTGAACGTCCACAACGGGCGCGGCGACCTGCAGACCATCGCGCAGTGGGGCGATTTCGTCCTCCAGATCGAGGTCTACTCGAACGGCGACCATCTCAACAGCGGTGTCTTCTTCCGCGCGGAGCCAGGCAAATTTCAGCAAGGCTACGAGGATCAGATTCGCAATCAGTGGGAAGGCGAAGACCGCTCAAAGCCTGTGGATTATGGCACTGGAGCGGTCTATAACCGGATGCCTGTTCGTAAAGTAGTCTCGTCGGATCGTGAATGGTTTACAATGACCCTCGTCGCGCATGGGACTCACATCGCATCCTGGGTGAATGGAGTACTCGTCTGCGACTTCACAGACACTCGCCCTGTCGATCAGACGAATGCGCGCAAGGGCGCTCGGACGAGGGCGGGCGTCATCAGCCTTCAGGGACATGACCCCACCACCGACCTGGATTTCCGTAACATTCGCATTGCAGAGCTTCCGGCTGTAGGGAAGTGAGCAGCTCGTCCGTTTCTGTCGAAATGCTGAAAGAGCTCATCGGCGAACTGAAGCAGATCGCCCGCGAAGCGGCCAGCAGTGAAATAGATCCCACGTTCTATGCTCTGCTGGATCGGCGTGAGAAAGTCTACGAGCGACTCACCGGACTTGGCTCGGAGGCGACGGACGCTCTTATCGGGCTGTTGGTGGAGCGCGATAGCATGGTGTCGCTGTTCGCCGCGGAGGCATTGGGCCGCAGAAAGGCCGTTGCCGCGGTCAAGCCGTTGCTGGAGGCCTTCGTCGCCGAAGCCAACCCGGTCTTTACCATCGCCATCGCGCAGATTGGCGACCTGAGCGCGGTTGATCCGCTGATCGCCATTCTTGAGAACGCAGACTTTCTCGCGGAGGAGTATGCGGAGCAAATACGGCTACGTGGTCTGTACGCCGAGCGAAATCCGCTACGAGCATGGACTGGCAATACACTGCACCGCCTGGGAGTCGTCAAGGCAGACGTTCAAGTTAGAGATGCTACAGCTTTGCTGCTTCGGCGCTCGGCTGCAGCTGCCCTGGGAGAGCTTGGCGATGCTCGCGCGCTCGCTCAACTGCGTCTCTGGGCAAGCCATCCGGAGCCGACGCTCAGACAGACCGTCCTCCAGGCGATAGAAATTTTGGAGACGAGGTGAGAGATTGGACAAGTTGTTCACAGAAAGCCAGATGAGAGTTCTGCAAGCCGCACTCGATCGCATCATCCCCGCGGACGACTATCCCGGAGCATGGGAGTCTGGCGGAGGAGACTACATTCTGCGTCAGATGGAGAGCGATTCGAAGAGCCTACTGCCCCTCTACCGACTGGGTCTGGACGCGATTGATGCGGAGGCAGTGACGGCTTACGGCCAGCATTTCGCAGACCTCTACCCCGCCCGGCAGGATGCACTGATTTCCAATTTGGAGCGGGGCACTACCGGGACTCATTGGGTCATCTCAGCCCCCGGATTTATCAACACTCTTATTTCCCACACGGTCGAAGGCTACTACGCGGATGCCGGGCAAGGCGGAAATCACGACGAGAAATCCTGGAAAATGGTTGGATTCAATCAAGCGGGCAGACCCTAGTCAACACTGCTGACGACGATATCATTAAGCTTAGAGCACAAGACGAGAATAACCAAAGCATGACGAAGACATACGATGTGATAATTGTGGGAGCTGGCGCGGGCGGGGGGATAATGGCAGGCGTGCTGGCTGAGGCGGGCAAGCACGTTCTGCTGCTGGAGCGCGGGCCGAAGCTGAGCTTTGTGGAAATGGGCCGTGACCATCTCCGCAATCAGCGCCACTCGCCTTATGGGCACAATGCAGGTCCGGAGGAGAACGGCAATCCCCGTGTCCTCGTAGATGCGCAGGGCCGCGAGCATCTCGTTAAGCCGCACGAGGGCGGCTACCAGAACAATGCGGCGATGGTGGGCGGCGGCACACAGGTTTATGGAGCGCAGGCTTGGCGATTTCGAGAGCAGGATTTTCGCATGGCCTCCACCTATGGGGTTCCAGAGCATAGCTCGCTCGCCGACTGGCCTCTGGACTATGCGGAGCTTGCCCCGTACTATGAGCAGGCGGAGTGGGAGATTGGAGTTGCGGGGGACGACGAGGCGAACGCCTACAAGTCCGTTCGCGTAAAGGGCTTCCCCTTGCCGCCAATCCCCGGCAATCCGAGCAGAAGTGTTCTTCAGCGAGGCGCCGAAAAACTTGGTTGGAAGACGCATCCTGTACCGATGCTCATCAATACGAAGCCCTACCTCGGTCGCCCCGCCTGCGTTCAGTGCAGCTACTGCGTGGGATTCTCATGCCCCTCGAACGGTAAAAACGGCACACAGAACACCCTCATCCCACGCGGGCTATCGACAGGAAATTGTGAGCTAATCACCCATGCGATGACGGAGCGTGTAGACGTCGATGAGCGCGGGAACGTTACCGGAGTCACCTATTTGAAGGAGCAGGAAGGCGCAATCGTAAGGGAGTCAGCAAGAGCAAAGGTCGTGATTGCTTCGAGCGGAGCAATCGAAACGGCGAGACTACTACTGAACTCCAGGTCGGCGATGCATCAGAATGGCCTTGGAAATGAACATGACCTCGTCGGACGGAGCCTGCAAGGACATTTCTATCCGGGCGTCAACGGCCTGTTCGAGGAGATCACCCACGACGGTCTTGGCCCCGGGGTTTCCATCGCGACGAGCCAGTTTAACCACGGCAACGCGGGCATCATCGGCGGCGGAATGCTGGCGAATGAGTTCACGAAGCTTCCTATCATTTTCTGGCGCGGCTCCCTCCCACCCGACGTGCCACGCTGGGGTGCGGCCAACAAACGCTGGATGCGCGAGAATTTCGGCAGGACTATCCATATCATGGGGCCTGTGCAGGACATCCCCAATCCGGAATGCCGCGTTCAAATCGCGCTGAATGTGCAGGATCGATTCGGAATTCCGGTCGCCAAGCTTTCGGGAACGACGCACCCGGAAACTGTGCGAACCGCGCAGTTCATGTACGAGCGCGCAAGGGAGTGGATGGAGTCGAGCGGAGCGACCAGAGTGTGGGGTGGCCCGCCAAGCCTGGGAATGAGCGCCGGGCAGCATCAGGCGGGCACCTGCCGTATGGGAGACGATCCAATGTCCTCCGTCACGGACAGGTGGGGCCGGGTTCACGCCCACGACAATCTGTACGTCGCAGACGCTTCCCTGCACGTCACAAACGGCGGTTTCAATCCAGTCCTTACTGTAATGGCCCTGGCATTCCGCTCCGCTAAAAATATTGCAAAGCAGCTCTGAGGAATTGCCGCAACATGCTGACCATCCCCGCCATTCTCCGAACAATTAACTCACAGGTAAAGCTGCTGACAACGTTGGCAATTGTAATGCTGAGTCTTTCGGCAAGCATCGCGTTGGCGCAGAGCAGCCTGGACGGCATTCGGCAGCGCGGGGAGTTGGTCATCGCTACAGATGCTACTTACCCGCCCTTCGAATACAAGGAGGGCCAGAAGCTGGTCGGCTTCGACATCGAGATGGGAAATGAGATCGCCAGAGACTTGGGCGTAAAGGTGCGCTGGATGCCGATGTCCTGGTCGGGAGTTCTTGGCGCGCTCGAGGCGAGAAAGTGCGATGTCATTATTTCTGGAGTGACGATCACAGAGGAGCGCAAAAAGACGACCGCCTTTTCCCGCCCCTATTTCCCCTCTGGACAGTCGATCGCAAGACGGAAGGGTGATGCATCGGTCACCAAGTTAACCGACCTCAAGGACAGGCGCATCTCGGTTCAGGAGGAGACGACGGGTCAGTATGCCCTTCAAAAGCTAGGGGTCCCGAAGGAGCATATCAACCGGTTTGACAAGCTGGAGGACGGGCTTACTGACGTCGTGAACGGCAAATCGGACGCCGCAGTCGCCGATCTGCCCGCTCTGAAGGAGAGCCTGCGAAAGGGCTACCCGCAGTTGGAGTTGACGGGCGGGTTGTTCACAAGCGAGTATGTAGGCGTGTGGATGCGCAAAGGAGAGCCGGAGCTTCGCGACTCAATCAACCGCGCCATTGGGAATATTCTGGTGGACGGTCGTTATGCTCGCATCATGCGGGACTGGATTCATGAACCGCTGACGACCGGCATTCTGGCTGATCTGGACAAGAATCGAGGTGCGGGAACGGCGACTGCGGAGGAGGTCGATAGGGCTTCGGTGAGCAGCAGCGCCGCGGCCGCGGCCAG
>JANXLO010000586.1 GCA_025355115.1 Chthonomonadaceae bacterium | reverse complement strand
GCTCATAGCCGTGGCTGTCCGCGTAGCGGGCGAGATCAAGCCAGTGACGGCCCCAACGTTCGCCATAGTGCGGGCTGGCGAGCAGCCGATCCACGATCTTTGCCCATGCGTCCGGCGCCCTGTCCTCCACGAACGCCGTGACCTCCTCCGGCGTAGGAGGCAGGCCGAGCATGTCGAAGTAGGCGCGGCGAATCAGGGTGCGGCGATTGGCATACGGGTTGGGCTTCATGCCCTTCGCATCGAGCTTGGCGAGGATGAATCGGTCTATAGGATTCTTCGGCCACGCCGCCTTTTTGACGACGGGCGGTGCGGGTGATCTCAGCGGCTTAAACGCCCAGTGCTTGCGGCCCTGCGCGATGTCGATGACCCTTCCGGCGGAGGCTGGAGACGCGATGCGGGGATCGGGCGCGCCGCGCTTGACCCATTCGATAAGCGTCGCGATCTGACCATCGGTGAGGCGGCCATTGGGGGGCATCTGGAGGGTTTTGTCGTCGTAACGGACTGCCCGAACGAGCAGACTCCGCTCCGGCTTCCCCGCCTCGAGCGCGGGGCCATGATCCCCTCCGTGCAGCAGCAGTTCCTTAGTGTCGAGGCGCAGCCCGCCCTGAACCGCTTTGGTGCCGTGACAACTGTAGCAGCGCTCCGCCAGCAGCGGGCGCACTTTACCCTCGAAAAACGCCGTATCTTCAGGCGAAATCGTTTGGCAGGATGCAGGGCCCGCCAGAAGCAGCAAAGGCAACATTAGCCAGAGCCATGCACGGAGAGTTCCCACATTCAACTCGCGTTGGCCTGCCCGCCACGATCTCGAAGCAGGGCGCACAGGGACTGATTCCGCGTTGATCTTTTGTTGCATTGCACGCCGCACCTTCATCACTCCATCAGAGCCTCGTATTTCCTGCTCATTCGCCGTTGCCCAGCGTTCTCCCTCCCTGTGAACGGAGTCGCCAGGAATTCAACGAGATTGTCCGGTGATTCGAACGAGCGAATTAACTGGACAGAAGCGTTTTGATGCTCTCGGCGAGGGTGCGGAAGGAGAAGGGTTTACGGACTACCTCGGCCACGTTGGCGGGGAGGTCGTCCGTCTCCGGGTCGTGACCGGTGGCTATGATGATGGGGAGCGTGGGGTCTGTTCGAGCCAGGGCACGGGCAACTGCGATTCCCTCCATATCCGGCAGGGACATATCGAGGACAATCAGGTCGATGGTCTGCTGCGCCACCATCGCCAACGCCTGCTTTCCAGAGTGAGCCTCCACAATCTGGAAGCCCTTCTTGGTCATGGCTTGACGAAAGAGACTGGTCAGAAGCGTATCATCGTCCACGATCAGCAGAGTCGGCAGCAGTGGCGAGGCAGTAGGTTCCATTCATTCCTCCGTCATGGGAGAGCACAGCTATGTACCGGGTTCAGTTCGCGGGTAATCTCTGCAATTCCTGCCCTATTTGAGGGACAATGTTTGACATCTCCCTTCCATCGCCAGCTTGAGCGACTGTGTAGGAGCAGACCCTGTCTACGATTTACTCTCCTCACGATCCTGCTGAGTGCTGTTCGTCTGCTCGGAGCGGCGGATATCGAATGAGGTCTCCCCGGTCGCCAGCATCCTTGTCAGGTAAGGGCCGCATAGCCCGCAGCCTCCGCCGCAGCCCACCGCTGCCGTGATGTCGGCGGCGGTCTGCCAATTGAGTTGGAGGGCCAGGATATGCAGTTCGGCGAAGGTGTGCGGATAGCACAGACAGGCGCGAACAGGCTTTTGCGGCGTCATCAGACCACTCCTCTTACTGACGGGTGAACAGGGAGTCGGTGACCTGCGTCTGTTTGAAGGCCTTGACGTGCCCGTCCGCGAACACGATGTCGGCGAATCCCTTGTGCGTGACAGTCTTGGAGGTCACATCCGCCACTTTTTGATTGTCCACGTGGCGGAAATCCATGGTCGGATTTCCGTACCAGCTTGATGGCGGGTCGATGCCGGGGGTCTCCTGCATTGTTCCGTCGCCGCCGTACCAAGTCGTGTTGAGGTAGCCGGAGTCGGAGAACATGACCTTGTCCGCGGAGGAGCTCAACGAGGCGAGCGAGGCCGGGTTGACGGGCGGAAAGCTGAAGGACGAATAGTAGTCGGAGCCGAGATAGCCCCAGTTGTAGCCGTACCCGTTGCCGTCCCCGAACTTCGCCTTGCCCGTCCAGCTGGGGCAGCGCTGCACCTGCCCATTTTTGATGTAGGGGTAGAGCAGCCCTTTCGTCTTGTCCCAGCCGGTCGGCGTCCGCAGCCCAAACCAGTACTGATAGCAGGTGAATCCCTGGCAGTCCGCATACTGATAGAGGGGAAAAGTCTCGTCGTAGTCCTGGACGTACATCATCGTGGCGATCCCGATTTGGCGCACATTGCTCTGGCAGCTTGCCTGCCGCGCCTTCTCTCTAGCCTGCGCGAAAACGGGGAAAAGAATGGCCGCAAGAATGGCGATGATGGCAATGACCACGAGCAGTTCGATCAGCGTAAAGCCTTTATTGTCTCGCACGGAGTGTTTATTTCGTGTTGGCATAGTCTGAATTCCGGCTCCTTTCGCCGGCAAAAAAGGCACAAAAAAACCATCCTCGAGGGCGACTGTTTGTCGGATCCTCGTTGTGGATGGTGATGAGGCGCACAATTGCGCCTGCGCTGCCCGCGCTCACAGCGCAATGCGCCCGGCGGACAACGTGCTTCATCACCCCCTTTCCTTCGAAGAGGTCAGC
>JANXLO010000524.1 GCA_025355115.1 Chthonomonadaceae bacterium | reverse complement strand
AGTTGAAAAAACTCGACGCGTACACCCTATGGCAGATGTACTATCCGTGGACGGGAGCGCAGTTCAACGAAGAGAAGAACAAATGCCTCATCGTCACGCTCAACGGCAGCGGCTCGCTGGGGGCAGGGCATCAGGCGATGTTTGGGGCAATTGGCCTGCAGGCTTGGCCCGTTGGCATACGAGACGTCTACCGGGCTTTTACAGACACCGATCCGATCAATAACGCGCTGGCTGCCGGCACGGAAAGCATCTGGAGAGGCGTCGCATGGGCATTGGCGGCCACGACTATGGGTTCCTCGCTGCACGAGCTTGGGCACACCTTTGGATTGGAGCATTCGGCGGATGTCGAAAGCATTATGTCGCGAGGCTTCGACCACTTCAATCGTTTCTTTACGGTGATCGAGCCGCCGAGTCGACTCAGTCCGTTGCCTGTGGTCTTCACCGATGCCGCCATTTCGCTCTGGGAAGTGCCTTATGCGGCCCGACTGAGTGTCAATCCCTGGTTTCAGCCCGACCCGCAGATCTTTCTTACGGCCCAGCCTCCGCAGGTGAAGTATGAGGCGAAGACGAGGACGATCGTAGTCGTCGCGCCGTATGGGGTTCGCGTCATCCAGTTCAAGCCTCCGCTTGACAGGGCCGACTCCACGCCGAAAGGCGGGCAGTACAAGCTCTATCTCGAGCGGAGCCCACTGACCCTTCGTTATAGCCGCGAGGAAGCTAGGAGATTGGCCAGCAGTCCCGCAGGAGCGGAGATCGCGGTGACGGACACTCAGGGCAACACCGCCATCATCAACGAGGCTCTCTTCAACGGCGACGCCGAGGGTCTTTTCGATGCGGCCGCGGACTTCTACGCCCCTGGTAATCCGAATGCTGCCTGGAGCTACGGCCTCTACTCCGCCGATTCAAAGCCGAATCCGCTCTCATTTCAGGAGTACAAAGAGCGGGCCAAAGGAGCAGGCGGGGTCGATATTCTCCGCTATCCGGGGAATCCGGATCCGGAGGTTGTGCATAATGGTGTCGGTAAGCCCATCTCTCAGGGGACGATCACCTGGGAGCCGAATGCGCTGACACTCCGCCCAAGTTGGCAGGGATTTTACAGTGTGGTGCGCTGGAAGTGCCCGCTCGAAGGACGCTACCGAATCGAGGGCGCATTTCAGGGCGCGGATTCGAAGTCAGCGTCGACCGATACCCACATATTTCACGGCACGTCTGCTCTTTTCGAGGAGTCTGTCGTGGGATTTGGAGCGTCGAGCGCGAAGCGTTTTCGCCTCGTGCTGAACATCAGGCTCGGTGACACAGTGGATTTCGCCGTCGGCTGGGGCCGCAACCGCACCAATGCCAACGACACCACTGCGCTAGAGGCGAAAATAGACCTGCTGCACTGAGCTTTAAGGTGCATGAGAAGCTTGTGACGAGGAGTTTGGAAACGAATGGCTGAGTACGAACCTGTTGTCGGAATGGAGTGCCACGCCGAGCTATTGACTGCGAGCAAGATGTTCTGCGGCTGCAAGAACGAGTTCGGCGGCGAGCCGAACACGCGCTGCTGCCCCGTCTGCCTCGGCATGCCGGGATCACTTCCCGTGATGAACAAGACGGCGGTGGAGCATGTGATGCGAACGGCGCTGGCGCTGAACTGCCGGATCAACTCCGATGCCAAGTTCGACCGCAAGAACTATTTCTACCCTGATCTTCCCAAAGGCTATCAGATCAGCGAATACGATTTCCCGATAGGCGTCAACGGCTGGCTGGACATCGAGGTGAACGGATCGACGAAACGCATCCATATTCGGCGCGTACATCTTGAAGAGGACACGGGCAAACTGTTCCACGTCCTCGGGGATGAAAGCTACGTCGATCTCAATCGCAGCGGCGTGCCGCTCATGGAGATCGTAACAGAGTTCCCGCCCGACATCCACTCCTCCGAAGAGGCGAAAGCCTATCTCGTCAAGCTGCGCTCTATTTTGACCTTTATCGGAGTCTGTGACGGCAAAATGGAGGAGGGCTCGCTGCGCTGCGAGCCGAACGTTTCCATCCGCCCGATCGGTTCAGACACATTTGGAACCAAGACCGAGATCAAAAACCTGAACTCGTTCCGGGCGGTGCAGCGCGGCATCGACTACGAGTGTGTGCGGCAGGCGACCGTGCTCGAACGCGGCGAGCGCATCGCGCAGGAGACGCGCGGTTGGAACGACGCCAAGCAGCAGACCTTCTCGCAGCGCTCCAAGGAGGTCGAGCAGGAGTACCGATACTTCCCCGAGCCAGATTTGGTCCCGCTGGAGATTTCCGACGAGTGGATCGAGCGAATTCGGGCCGCCATGCCGGAGTTGCCCGACGCCCGGCGCGCCCGCTTCGAAACTGAGTACAGCCTGCCTGTCTACGATGCCGCTCAACTGACCGAGAGCCGCGCCCTTTCCGACTATTTCGAGACAGCCGCGAAGCTGTGCGGCGATCCGAAGGCCGCCGCCAACTGGATCATGGGAGACCTCGCCCGATTGCTGAATGCGGGCGGCGAGGAGATCGCAGAGTGTTCCGTTTCGCCGGAGCATCTGGCCGAGATGATACAGCTTATGACGGACGGCACGATCAGCGGCAAGATCGCTAAGGTGCTCATCGAGGAGATGTACGTCACCGGCGCGCCTCCCGCGCAGATAGTCGAAGCAAAGGGTTGGCGGACGATACGTGATGACGGAGCCCTCGCTACCATCTTGGAGAAGGTGTTCGCCGATAATCCTGTCATAGTCGCTGACATCCTCGAGAGGGGACTCGTAAAGAAACGTGGATTCCTCGTCGGGCAGGTTATGCAGGCAACGCAGGGCAAAGCCGACCCGAAGGACATCAATCGTCTCATCGACGAGAAGCTTACCAATCAGGCTGATCCTCACTGAGGATCAGCCATACACGAAATGCGAAGGAGCTCAGATGCCAACTTTACTGGAACAGGCCGCGAAAATGACCGCTCAGGCCGCTGGAAAAATCGAGAGCGCGATGCTCAAAATGCCGGAGGAGAAGCTGACGTGGAAGCCCGAACAGGGCGCGCGCACCATCCTGCATCAGATCGCCGAGTGCGCATGCATCAACAAGATGGCAGCGGGGATGCTCGCGACACAGCAGATGCCTGCCGATTTCCGCGAGCAACTGGACGCTTCATTCGCACACAACGATACTCGCGATAAGACAATCGCCTCCCTGAAGGAGGGAACCGCTCTCCTGACCGCCGCAATCCTCGCATTCCCTGCCGAGAAGCTCGATTCGGAGATAGCTCTTCCATGGGGCTCTCACACGTTGGCTGACATGGTCTTCATGCCCTACTGGAACATGAGCTACCACGAGGGTCAGATTAACTACATCCAGACTCTTTACGAGGAGTAGAAGGCTCTACGCCCGTTCGATGTTGAATCGAACAGTGGCATAGCTGGCTTTTGGGCGGAAAGGACGCTAGGACGCACATGAAAATGAGGAGACTCGGCCTGATGCTGTCGGCGCTCCTCGTCTCGGCCCTTCCCGCCCGTGCCGACCGGGTGGACGAGCTTATTGGCCAGCTGAAATCGCCGCGTGTCGAAGTCCGGTCGGACGCGGCAGACGCGCTGGTCAAGGCGAAGAGCGTTCGGGCTGTCCCAGCGCTGATCACGGCGATGGGGGATTCGGTGGAGTCGGTGCGGGCGAGATCTGTGCGAGCGCTCGCTTCGACCGCCACTAAGCAGGAGTTGCCTGTCCTTCTCACGGCTCTGCGGGGAAAGGACGCGCATCGACGTGCAGGGGCCGCACTGCTGCTGGGCCTGCTGAACGACCGCCGCGCCTCCGGCCCGCTGGTCGCCGCGACGAGCGACAGGGCGGCGGAGGTGCGCACCGCCGCCATCGAATCCCTCGGCGAGCTCGGGGATCCCCGCGCCGCAGAAAGCCTGCGCCTGCGCCTTTCAGATCCTGAGACACGCGTCCGTTTGAAGGCCGTCACCGCGCTCGGAATTCTTCGTGATGCGCACAGCTCATCCGCTCTGGTGCCGCTCCTGCACGACAGGAGCGCAGCCATTCAGTCGGGAACAGCGGTCGCGCTGGCGCGAATTGGGGATCGGAGTGTTGCCCCCGCTCTCATCCGCATAGTCGAGGGCGTCCCGAGTACGGAGCCGTTCGGAGTGCGGTTCTACTCTGCCTACGCTCTAGGGGCTCTTAATGACCGTCGAGGGGTGCCGGTTCTGATGAAGGGCCTGGCGGACAGAGATCCCACGCTGCGTGTCGCCGCCGCCGGTGCGCTCGGCAGTCTGCACGAAAAGTCGGCAGTGCCGCCGCTGACGAAACTGCTTGTAGATCGGTACTATCTGGTAAGGTTCACCGCCGCACAGGCGCTCGGCGGCATCGGCGACCGCCGCGCGGTTCCGTCTCTAATTAAAGCGCTCAAGGACTCGAACGAGGACATCCGGGAACAGTCCGCGAAGGCGCTGGGCAGGATTGGCGACAGGGCCGCTGTCCCCGCTCTGCTCGCTCTTTTCGCCGACAGCGACGAGGCGATCCCGAAGGCAGCGGTGCTCGCGCTGGGCAGAATTGGAGACCCGCAAGCACTGCCCGCCGTCAGAAAACTGCTGCTGCACAAAGACCCAACAGTTCGCGCGGCAGCTTCCGACGTGATCAAAATGCTTGAGAAGAAGTGAAGGAGAGTGCCATGCCGCGAGATCATTCTTGCCGAACCGAATCGATGCAGTTGCGTCTGTTAGCTGCGCCTGTCCGAACGACCGCTCTGATTATTCTGTTCGCGTCCGCTCTTTTGCCTTCCGCTATCGCCCAACTTCAGGGCGGGCCGGGAAAGCCGCTTCCGGCGAAATCACAGCCTGTCGCTTCCCATGAGCCTGCGGATGAGCGCGACATTGCCGACGCGATCCTCACCGACGCCTTGGACAAGCTTTGGGATCAGGCGGACGAGCATTGGCACAAGGGCGAGTATAATCACTACATCAATATGAGCCGCATTGTAGTCCAGGGCGATCCGCGAAATGTGGAGGCCTTCTCGAACGGCGCATACCTGCTGTGGAGCACGGGGCGAATCGCGGAGGCGACCGCATTTCTGAAGCAGGGCCTCGCGCCGAATTCAGACAGCTATTACATGTTTGATGAGTTGGGCGCGCACTTCTACTATCATCTGAAGGACTACGCCAGCGCCCTGTCCTACTACGAAAAAGCTGTGCAGTTCGCCTCGCCCTACATCACGTGGAGCGGCCTGGCGCACTGCTACGAGAAAATGAACCTGTGGGAAAAGGCCGTGACAGCGTGGGAGAGAGCGACCGTGGCAATTCCCAACGGCGGCGCCGATGCACAGACGCAGGTGAGCCTCACGGCGCAACGCAACCTGATGCGAGCGAAAGCGGAACTGGCGAAGCGCAAGAAATAGCTGATGACGATGTGTCGGCGCGCATTGTCCGCCGTACACTTGAGGGAGAGACACGTGTTCTACTTTGTACGGCCCGTTTCAACCGGTGCTATCCTCGCCGACCTGATCGAGATTCTGATCTGGCTCATTATCGTCGAAGCGGTGGTCAGCAATTTCATTGCCTTCGGCAAGGTCTCTTCGCAGGCTCCGTTCGTGAAAATACTGCGGACTATCGTCAATCCTTTTCTAAATCCTGTGCGCCGCATGTTGCCGCCTGCCTCACGAACCGGCGGCTTCGATCTGTCTCCGTTGCTGGTCATCATCCTGCTGCAAGTCGTGAGGGGGTTCCTGGGAGTGCGAGGATAGTCGAGCGCCTACTCAGCCCGATCTAAAATTTATAGTGATGCCCCTACTCTGCCTGCCTGATCAGCGGATCGAATCGTTCCTGGAAACTGCATGTCCCTTTCCCCGCAGAATAACCCCTATGCCGACCCCACGCTGAACTTATCGTCAGCCCGACGCAGCCTGCCTGGCTGGGTGGTGGGATGGGCGCTGGCGCTGATTGTGACTGGCATAATACTTCGTACCGCGCTCGCCACTCGTGATGCTGCTTCCGAGGCTGAAACGGCGTCGATAGAGAAGACGTTTGCGGCGGTGCATCTCACTAAATCAGCTTACGCGATGTCTCGCACACCGTTCATCGCCCAATCTACGGCCATGCCCGGTCAGCGATCCTCAACAACTCGGCTTGCAGACAACGCAATTGATAGCTGGCGCAAACTGGCAGCCTCGCCGTATGCCCGCGCCTCCGACTGGCGCAGGCTTGCGCTGACGCTCTCACTGTTCGGACGACCGGGCGTGACGGACGCTCTCAGCCATATCACTGCCGCTCGCGCCGCTGACGACGCCCGCCGCGCCAAAGTGAAAAACAGATCCGCACGACGCCGAAGAGAAGAAGCCGCCGAAATTACCGTCAGAGAAGAGGTGGCTCTTTGGGGAGCGCTATATGGCACTGCGCCTATCATGCCAGGTCGTGTGCCGCTTCTGCGTACCGAGATATTCCGTCTCAACCTAGGCTGGTTCGAGCATGCGGCCCTTGCGCAGCTTTACACCCGCAGTGGTCGCGGGCCGGAAGCTCAATCCGAGCTGGATGAAGCGAGTGCCTCCGCAACGCTGATGCTCGGGTACAGCAGCCTGGAGTTCGTCGTGCTAATGATCGGCACGATCTGCGTGCTTATCTTCGGGCTGTTCGCCGTCCTGAGTTGGGTGTCGCGGCGTGCCACACCGGCAAGCCAACCTGCCCCTGTCGTCGGCGCCTATCCAGCGGGCTACTCGTCCTCTTATGCAGCCTTGCCCTCATC
>JANXLO010000502.1 GCA_025355115.1 Chthonomonadaceae bacterium | reverse complement strand
GAAACCACCGCCATGGCTGGAAGCACCTTCATGCTGCTGCGGCTCTTGGCGCGAAGACAGTGCGCTTCGACACTGGCGGCAAAATTCTCCCGATCACGCAGGAGCAACTCGAACTGCTTGCAGCGCGCTACAGGGAGTACTGCGAATTCGCGGCTGACCACGGATTTCGAATCGGACCGGAGAACCACTGGGGGCTGTCTCTAAGGGCAGATAATCTGGTGAGGTTGGCGGAGGCGGTCGATCATCCTGCCTACGGGATTCTCCTGCACCTTGGGCATTGGGAAGACGAAGAGCCCACCGAGGGAGACCGGAAACTCGCTCCCTGGGCGGTACATACCCACGTAGATGCGCGGATCAGTCGAACCAATCCGGCCGAGCGGATGCAGGTGCTGCTGGATGCGGGCTATGCTGGCTACTGGGGAGTGGAGCACCACACCGCGCAGAACGAATATTCAGAAGTCGCCGTGCAATTGGCTGAAATCAGGCGTGTTCTCTCGCGGAATGAATGGTGCAGACAAGACGCTGAGACCGCCTCCAGAAAGTTGGCGAAGAGCGGGAACCCTCTCCTCACCGCAGAGCAGGAGCGAGGATAAGTTTTAGGAGCGGCAAGGCAATCACAAAAAAGGATGGACATGACGATGAATACCACAGGAATGGCGCTGGCGCTGATGTGCCTGGCAACAGGATTGGGCGGGGCAGCGGGGGCACAATCGGGCGGCAGCGGGATAATCGCGCGGGGCGCGAAGCTGCAGAAAGTTGCGAGCGAGTTTCTCTTCACCGAGGGGCCAGCTTCTGACAAAAAGGGCGACATCTACTTCACCGACCAGCCGAACGACAGAATCATGAAATGGAGCGCGACGACCGGCAAAATCACGACCTATATGAAGCCGTGCGGACGCTCGAATGGCCTCTGCTTCGACGCAAAAGGTAATCTCTGGGCCTGCGCCGATGAGAAGAACGAGATGTGGAAGATCGGGCCGGGTAAAAAAGTCACGGTCGTTCTCGGTAAATACGACGGCAAACTGCTCAATGGCCCGAACGATATTTGGCTCCGACCGGACGGCAATTTCTACTTTTCAGACCCATTCTACAAGCGCGACTACTGGAAGCGCGGCCCGCAGGAGCAGGATGTCCATGCCGTCTACTACTTCGACACCTCAACGCACAAGCTCACTCGCGTCATCGGAGATTTTCAGCAGCCAAACGGCCTTATCGGATCACCGGATGGCAAGACGCTCTACGTCGCGGACATCGATGCAAACAAATCCTACGCTTACGACATTCAGCCGGACGGGTCGCTGACGAACAAAAGACTGTTCTGTGAGTTGGGCTCTGATGGCATGACAATCGACAGCGAAGGCAACGTCTATCTCACCGGGAAGGCGGGAGTAACGGTCTTCGATAAAACCGGCAAACAGATCGAGCAGATTCCTATCGCCGAGGATTGGACTGCCAATATATGCTTCGGTGGCAAGGATATGCACACCTTGTTCATCACTGCGAGCAAAAGTGTGTATACCATGCGGATGCGCGTGAAGGGCGTTGGCAGTCAGTAGAGATTACACTCTTGAGTGTAGTCAGCGCGATAGAGTTCCACCTTCAACGCGGACTGGAATGCGGAAGGGCGTGAGAATCACGGCACGTAGAATGATAGCAGTCATGCTCACGCTAACAGTGTTGACTATGGCGAACTCGTCGGAGGCTCAGGCAAGGCAAGCGACGGTTAAATCGAGTTCGATTTGGCCCGCCGTTACGCGTACCGCACGGCCTTGGACGCGCTGGTGGTGGCTCGGCAGTGCCGTGAACAAGCCAGATCTGACGCGCCTGCTCAAGGCATATTGGGCGGCGGGTTTGGGCGGGGTGGAAGTCACAAGCATCTACGGAGTGAAGGGACAGGAGGTTAACGAGCTGTCTTATCTGTCGCCCTCCTGGGTGGAGATGCTAAAGCACACCTGCCTGGAAGCGCAACGGCTTGATATGGGAGTCGATCTGCCCCCTGGGTCGGGATGGCGCATCGGAGGCGCTACTGTGCCAGCCGAGCTAGCAAGCGCCAATCTCGTCTCGGAGACGTACACCGTTCATGGAGGGGAGTCGCTGCGCCTGGCTTTCGCAACAGCTTTGCCGCAGGCTGTTGTCGCCTATAGCATCACTGGGAAGCCAGTCCATCTGACTGGGAAAATTGATGCCGCAGGGAGCCTCCACTGGCAGGCTCCAACAGGAGTGTGGACTGTTTACGTAGTGTCGCAGAAGTTCTCGGGCAGCAAAGTCAAGCGTCCGGGGCCAGGCGGCGGTGGCAACTCAATCAACCCGTTCTCACAGCGCTCATTGGAAGCCGGTCTAAAGCCCTTTGACTACCTGTTCGCGCATCTGCCTGCAGGCGCCATCCGGGCGCAGTTTCACGACTCATACGAGTATGAAGGCAACTGGACAGAGGAGGTGTTCAGGGAGTTTCTTGTGCGATGCGGATACGATCTGCGTGACCATCTGCCCGCCCTAATTGATAAGGGCGAGAGCGAGGAGAGCCGTCGGGTTCGGAACGACTACAGGCATCTCTTGGGCGAGCTGTTTCTCGAGAGGATGGTTTTGCCGTGGACTGAGCAGGCGCATCGGCATGGACAGCTTGCGCGCAATCAGGGGCACGGCTCTCCCGGTAATTTGCTTGACCTCTACGCGGCAGCCGATATTCCCGAGACCGAGGTATTCGGGGCCGACCGCGCGCCGCTCATGGCGATGTTCGCATCCTCAGCCGCGCACATAATGGGTTGCAATCTCGTGAGCTCCGAGACGGGAACGTGGCTTGCCGAGCATTTCACGGAGACACTGGCGGAGTTGAAAGCGGAGATAGACATGCTGTTCTGCTCCGGCATCAACCATATCTTCTATCATGGAACCGCCTACTCTCCCGCAAGCGCGGCATGGCCCGGTTGGCTGTTCTACGCTTCCACGGAGATGAATCCCAACAACCCGATTTGGCGCGATGCACCGGCCCTCAACGCCTACATCACGCGCTGTCAGTCGCTGCTCCAGGCAGGCAAGCCGGACAACGATGTCCTGCTCTACTGGCCGGAACGCGATGTTTGGGATGGGGACGCCACTCACCTCCTACGGCAACTGACCGTCCACAAACGCGCCTGGTTCGAAAAGGAGCCATTCGGTGAGAGCGCTAAATTTCTCGTGGAGAATGGTTATCGCACGGATTTCATCTCCGACCGGCAGATCGCGAAGGCAAAGGTGGATGGCAAGGGCGGAATAGAAATGCCTGGCGGTACATATCGAGTGATCGTTGTTCCTCCATGCCGAACCATTCCACTCGAAACGATGCAGCGACTTGTCGATCTTGCTCATGCAGGTGCGACCGTTCTCTTCGAAAAGGAGTTCCCGAACGATGTGCCTGGATTGGGGGATCTGGAAGGACGTCGAGCCAAGCTCAATAATTTGGTCGCCTTGATGCGCGAAAACCGGCTTTCATACCATAACTTTTCCGACGCAAACGCGGAATACTATCAGATGGGACGCGGAAAAATCGTACGCGCCCCTAACATCGCTAGCACACGGATGAGGAATCTGCGTGAAACACTGACGGAGATACATGGATTGGCGTTCCAGCGCCGGCGAGAGGCGAATGGAATCTGTTACTTCATCTCGAATGCTGGCCTAGAACTCATCTCGGAGTGGATGCCCCTTTTCTTGGGTTCAGCTAACGCACAGATGTTAGACCCGATGACGGGTGGTGCAGGCACGGCCGCCACTAGACCTGGCAACCTGGGTCGCACCGAGGTGTTCATAGAGCTCTTGCCTGGACAATGTCTTTTCATCAAATCCAGAGCAGAGAAGCCAGCAACATCGGCCACGTGGAAATATTGGCGAAGTATCGGTGAGAGGCATGACGTCAAAGGCGAGTGGAATCTTGATTTTCTTGCTGGCGGCCCTGAATTGCCGTTGCCTTTGAAGACATCACTACTGCTCTCCTGGACACAGCTTGGCTCCGCAGAAATGCAGCGGTTTGCGGGCACTGGACGCTATACGCTGCGGTTCGATTGGCCACATGCTACGAAGTCGGCTCGCCTCGACCTCGGCAAAGTATGCCAGAGTGCTAGAGTACGTCTGAATGGCAAAGAATTAGGCGCGCTGCTCTCATCGCCCTTTCAAATTGTCTTGGATGGCTTGAAGCGTAAGGACAATCTGCTGGAGATCGAAGTAACAAGCGTTGCAGCGAATCGGATCCGTGATCTCGATCGGCGCGGAGTGGATTGGAAAATCTTCAAGGACATCAATTTTGTCAG
>JANXLO010000466.1 GCA_025355115.1 Chthonomonadaceae bacterium | reverse complement strand
TCGTCTCCTGAACAGGCGTAAAGACGCCGCCTACGCCGCCGCTTTCGTCGCGGATGGGACTATACGAAAAAGTGAAATAGCACTCTTCAGGGTAGCCGTGCCGCTCCAGGGGCAGAAACAAGTCATCCGAACGGGTCGCTTTGCCCGTTTCGAGAACGCCAAGAAGCATTGGCCCGATGATGGCCCAGATCTCCGGCCAACACGCTTGCCCCGTCTGCCCAAGGGCCCTTGGATGCTTGATGCCTAAGATCGGGCAGTAAGCGTCATTATAGAGCATGACGAGATCTTCGCCCCACCAGATCAGCATTGCGAAGCTGGAGTTGAGGCAGATGCTAACGGAGGTTTTGAGGCTCTGCGGCCAGGCTTCAACGCCTCCTAAAGGCGTCAGCGACCAGTCGAGCGCACGCATGAGCGTCCCCATCTTGCCTCCTCCGGCAAGACTATCATCAGTTCCGGCAACTAGTTGTGGGGAAGTGGTAGGTTTCATAAGCACAATCATCCAGAATTGCTATCAATGGTAGAGGCCGCCTGATTGAGCATCCACTTCCTTTTCCGAAGTACGGATTCCTCCTCAGGAGGAATCTTGGGGCGGTGTTGTCTCACTTCACACGATGTGGACAGCCGAAAGCGAAGAACACTGACCCAGACTGGACGCCCGGTTAAGAGAGGCGACAAAACCATAGATTGGATAGAAGCTTAGTGAATAGCCTCGCTGCATATTGGAACGCGTTGGGCGTGTCATAAGCGCGAAAATGTGACACAATAGACCACTGGCAGTTGGCTCATTGGGTATCAATTGCCGAACATCTCCTGAGGAGCGAAATGAATAGACCCTTCCCTGTTCGATGGACCTGCGGATTTGCATGCCTTTGGCTTCCGCTGATAATCTCCTCCCGTGCTGTCGCACAGGGCGCTGGACAGCCGCCCGAGCTGCCCCCGAATGCCACTCCGCCGCCGGATTTCATCAACCCGGATCGTCCCGGAATCGCCGATGGAAGCAACGTAATTGGGCCGCATCGTTTTCAAGTGGAAATCGGTGTGCAGCAAGAGCTCCGCAAGGACGCGGGGGTCGGAACGCGCACGACATTTCTGCCGACCTTGCTGCGCTTCGGCATCAACCAGCGTCTCGAGGCGCGAATCGAGGGCAATGACTTCACCTTTCTGCGCACTACGGATCCGATGACGGGCGTGAGCAATACCGCGGGCATCCAGCCGTTCTCATTCGGGTTCAAGTATCACTTTCAGGACCAGCCTGCGCCGCGCAAGCACCCTTCGCTTGGAACCATTTTTCGGCTGTTTCCAGCTTCGGGCTCAAGTGATTTTCGCACTCATCACACGGTAGGCGACCTCCGCCTCACGGCCGATTGGGCCTGGAACGAGCAGTGGTCGGTCAATCCTAACATCGGCCTTGGCATCTACGAGGACGGGCAGGGCCGCGCTTTCGTGACCGGTCTCGGTGCGATCACGCTGAACTACAATGCCACCCCACGGATTAATCCCTTTGTGGACATGGGCCTACAGGCTCCGGAGGAGAGGGATGGGAAGTCGTCGCTTATCTTCGATGCGGGAATCGCATATTTTACCAGCCGCAATGTTCAGCTCGATATCAGCTTCGGGACTGGAGCGCTGGGCCATACGCCTCCGCATCCGTTCTGGTCAGCAGGGATCAGCGTTCGATTCTGAGGTGTACGACAAGCTGAACGTTTTCATGCGAGGGAGGTTAGATGAGCGGGCAGACCGATCAATTTCAGGAGCGGCGCAGGCTGATGACCGTGCGCCAGAATGTGATGCAACTCGCCGAGGAGATCAGGGCAAACCTTTCGCCAGGTAGAGCAGCCGAGCTGCGCAAGGTGCTTCAGGAGATTCACCCGGCTGACATCGCGGATGCCATGCTGTTTCTCAGCGAGCGGGAGGATGAGC
>JANXLO010000459.1 GCA_025355115.1 Chthonomonadaceae bacterium | reverse complement strand
TATCACTCTGGAGAGATTTTCTCCGGATGGCCGTCTCATCACTCATCGGTTCTTACTAAAGGAGTTCATCCATGCATCAGAGCAAACGGAGCGGATTCACCCTCATCGAACTGCTCGTCGTCATCGCCATCATCGCCATCTTGGCCGCGATCCTGTTCCCTGTCTTTGCGCAGGCACGAGAAAAAGCGCGTCAGGCAAGCTGCATCTCCAACACCAAGCAGAACTCGTTGGCCACACTGATGTATGTCCAGGACTACGACGAGACGATGCCGCCTGCATGCGGCTACTACCCCGGCATTGGCTGGCTATACAACTACTACGCCCCCGTGCCCTACAACTCTCCCTGCACCAATGGCGTCTGTGGGCCAGCCTGGACTTCCGGCTTCACTGGTTCCTGGGTGAATGTCATCCAGCCCTACAACAAGAACTTCAAGGTCTTCGCCTGCCCTTCGATGGGGATGTTCACCTCCATCTATGCAGCGGCGTCAGGCGCACCGGCGGCCGAGAATACTAGCCTCACCTACAATGGCTTGCTGATGAACTACCCGATGGCGGGAATTAATGTCGTCGCGCAGCTTCCTATGATCACCGAAAGCTTCGGCAAGGCAGGATACAAGTCAGGTTATCTCTCCAACCCGGTACTGCTCTGCGGCGACGCAAATGACCTGAGCTGCACCTACAAGCCAGCTGGCGCCACTGGAAACGGCTCGAAGAGCAGTTGGTTTGGATTTAATGCGACCGCCGCTGTGCATGGTAACGGCGAAACCTACGCATATGCGGACGGTCACTCGAAGTTCAAGAGTCTGTCGATCAACACTGTAGCGCCGAACTTCACCGACTACAAAAACGAGCCATGGGCGCAGTACAATACGAACGGGACTCCTTCGAGAGTCTGGACGGATACTTTTCACGTGTACTACTTCCGGCCTGACTACAACTTCCAATAAAAACCAACGGAGAGACATTCCCATGCGCAACTACCGCAATTCGCTCCTTCTTCTCACCCTGCTTGGTACTGTTCTTGCCTTCACCGGTTGCGGTGGGACACCTGAAGCGGACAAGAAGCCAGCAGACACTGCCTCGACGACCTCAGGAGCCGGCGGCGACAAGCCTAACTTTGCTCCGGCGGGTGGGGACGGCAAGATGACTCCTCAAAAGGCGCCGATCGATCCTACCAAGTAGCATTCGCCGGCATCTATACTGCATCTGAGAGGGCGGGACATGAATGTCCCGCCCTCTCTATTACCCCTGCCGTGCGAAGATGCATATTCGTCGCCTTTTATAAGAATATGCTCCTTCCCCAATTAGCCCATTTCGGTCACATTCTATCCGCGATGCCTGCGGCCCAATGCAAACTGTTTCGATCCAGAAACGCATAGCTCGGGACTATTCTTGTTCCGGCCTTATCATATGCGCTCCATGTTGCCCGGTAGTCGGGCAGTCGGAGGACGAACTGAAAGCTAGACGGGACAGGCTGAGCGGAAGCCGGTATACTTCCTCTCTTCGGCGCTCCATTTTATCCGAAAGCCTCCTGCCCTCTACTTCCGTCCTCTGCACCAGTTCATCGTTACGGGGCCATTTCGCTCTGTCGGTGACCATTCGGTTCATTTTTTTCGGGAGGATCATTCAATGTCTCAACGCAAGAGAAGCGGCTTCACTCTTATCGAGCTGTTAGTCGTCATCGCCATCATCGCCATACTGGCGGCCATTCTGTTCCCTGTCTTCGCTCAAGCACGGGAGAAGGCCCGCTCGGTCTCCTGCCTCTCCAATATGAAGCAGATGGGGACCGCCTTCACCATGTATCTGCAGGACTACGACGAAGTCGTTCTCCCGCGCTACAACGCCTGCCCCAGCACCGGCCCCGGCGCCACGCCGGATGCTCCCGCGCTCTGGACGAACACCCTCCAGCCCTATGTCAAGAACAAGCAGATCTTCCTCTGCCCCTCCGCAAGCAACACAGCCTACGGCGACACCTGGAACACGCGCAACGGCCTCTCTCTTGGCTACAACCAGACCATCAGCGGCTGGTACTATACAACCAGCGCCTGCGGAGAGATGATCCTGCCGCGCCTCGCTGGAATAGTCGCCCCTTCCAAGAATGTCATGTTCGCCGACTCCGTCCCCGGCGCTCTCGCCAGCGGCTATCGCGGCTACCTGTTCGGCAACTCCGGGCTAAATGTCGCCTACAATAGCACTACAGCGGGCAGCATCGGCTCTCGCCATCAAAACGGCACTAACCTCGCCTTCTTCGATGGCCACGCCAAATGGTATAGGTCGTCCACTCTGCTCGGCAATCCCGCAGGCGCTTTCAGATGCGACGACTACGGGTTCTATAGCGGCAACTGGTGGATGGACGTCAATGCGGCTCATCTGAAGTTCAACATCAGCGACACCTGCATTGCCGACCCGTAGGAGACCAACATGAAACAGAAAGTCAGTCCTATCATGTTGGCCCTGATAGCAGTCGTGGTTCTCGCTCTTCTGGGTGGCGTAGGCTTCACTATCTTCAAAAGCAAAGGAGATACAGGCGACAGCAGCAAGACAATCGTCACTATTCCCAAAGACACCGACGACCGATTCAAGCCGCACCTCCCGCCCAATATAAGCGGCGGCGGCGGATAGACCTCTGCTATCGATGGGATGTGCAAGGCTTCAAAGCCTCACCTATCCCGTCCCCCTCAGCGCTCTCCTCATCTCCTCACGGGGCCGAAGATCATCCCTTCGGCCCTCTTCTCATGCCTATACCCCAATCGCCATAGCCGCACGGTCGACCAGCCAGGCGAGTGTGCCATCTGTGGGCGCGACCTGCTGTGAGGGCAGACTTTCACCGTCGAGCGGGCCGGTCAGCATACGGGAAAGGGTCCCGGCCTTGTCCGCTCCAGTGACCAAAAACAGAACGTTCGCTGCGCTGTTCAAGACGGGATAGGTGAAGGTCAGACGAGGCACAAACGGCGGAAGTCCCGGCTCCGAGACGACGATGAGCCGGGCCTTCTCCTGCAGGCTGGGTTTTCCGGGAAACAGTGAAGCGGTATGGCCGTCCGGCCCCATGCCGAGCAGAATCAGGTCGAAGCGGGGGAAAGGGCGGTCGTCAGTGAGATTGAACTCGGCCCGAAGAGTCTCTGTGTAGCTCCGTGCTGCCGCTTCGAGGTCGGGGGCATCTGCTTGAATCGGATGGATATTGGCGGCGGGAATGGCCACTTGCGACAGGAGTGCACTGTGTGCCATGCGAAAGTTGCTGTCGGGATGGTCATGTGGCACCGCACGCTCATCGCCGAAGAATATATGCACCTGCTCCCAATCCACCGCCTGACGGAACATGGGCGACGCCAACAGCTCATACAGCATTTTCGGCGTCGATCCGCCCGCGAGAGCAACACTGAAGCGCTCCCCTACCCTCGTCCTCTGCGCCGCAAGGGAGACGAATCGGTGCGCCGCGTCCCTGCTGAGCGCCTCGGCACTCTCGAATATCACCGTCTCTCTCCCCGACTTTTCACTCATGCCATCTGCCCCCTTTCGCATCGAAACCGCTCGCTCTAGAGTTCCCGTTGGCAAACCAAAATTCCTGTCCGGGAATCTGGACGGCTCGCACTTCGACTATCCGCCTGTACGCCTATTTCC
>JANXLO010000448.1 GCA_025355115.1 Chthonomonadaceae bacterium | reverse complement strand
GAACTGCCGGATCCGCACCTGCATGCTGACGTCGACCCCCAGCGTCGGCTCATCCAGAAAGAGCACGGCGGGGCGATGCAGGAGAGAGGCGGCAAGTTCGCACTTCATTCGCTCG
Organism: Chthonomonadaceae bacterium; assembly: GCA_025355115.1. Classification (GTDB taxonomy): domain Bacteria; phylum Armatimonadota; class Chthonomonadetes; order Chthonomonadales; family Chthonomonadaceae; genus JANXLO01. Next base: position 1,491 of record JANXLO010000448.1, on the reverse strand, counting down.
CCAAGCGAGAGGCCGCGGACAGGCTTCTTGATGACCTCGCCAAGGTCGAGCAGCTCCACCAGTTCGTTGAGCGTCTTCCGGTACTGCGCCTCCGGAATCTCGTAGACCGCCTGATTGACGGAGAAGGAGTCGATAGCCGGGATGTCCCACGATAGCTGATTTCGGTTGCCCATCACGAGACTAATGTTCCTGAGGTAGGCCGAATTCCGCTGCCAGGGCACAAAGCCCAATACATGCGCCTCCCCGCCCGTCGGGTGCAGCAGGCCAGATAGCATCTTGAGGGTCGTCGTCTTTCCGGCGCCATTCGGCCCCAGGAACCCGACAATTTCACCCGCCTCTACTGTAAAGCTCACGCCATCGACGGCGCGCACATCCTTGTATTTTCGCTTGAACAGGCTGCGCACGGAGGCGCCCACACCCTCCTCGCGCTCATGCACTCGATAGACCTTCTCCAGGTTGCGCAGTACAATTTGTGGCTCGGCCATGCAGTTCCCTCGCGGCGATCAAAGACTAGGACTATTATACATCCAGGCGGCCCGCGATCCCGATTCATGCCTGTCAGTTATTTAGGAAGATGAACATCTCTGAACGTGGCTTAAATGCGAAAGCCCGCCGGGTTGTGGCGGGCTCTCAAGCGAGACATCAAGTGCGATGAGCACACCAGAGGACTGCGTTGTGCAGTATCTGCCTTACACTGGGGTCGAAGTAGGTGGGATAGGTCTCATGCCCTGGGCGGAAATAGAAGACCCGCCCGACGCCTTCGCCCTCTCCGACGCCCTTGCCTGGCCCAGATGTGAAACCCTCGGTCTTGCCTTTGCCGACAGACCAGCAGGCACCTGCCGGGAAATACTCGCCGCCGAGCGGAAAGAAGGACTGAAGTACGAGGCAGAGCGGGGGAGGCACATCGAACGGATTGCCGTACATCTCCTCACGAGGCAGAACGAAATCAGCAACACCTTGCGCGATGGGATGCCTGGGGGCGCAGACGGTGATCTCCTCGGTGTCGGCGGGGTCGGCTTCCCTCCATCCGCCCTTAAGATTTCCACTGCACCCCAGCACCCACTGAAGCGGCTTGGAGTAGTGAGCAGAGTGCAGAGGGATAAAGCCCATCCCGCGCTCGGTCACATGGTGGAAGACTCGCCTGGCCGTCTCTTCGGTCACCTGCCCATGTCGCGCATGGCCCCACCAGAGCAGCACGTCAATCTCGGCGAGAGCCTCTTCGGAGCAGCCCTGCTCGGGGTCGTCCAAACTCGCCGTCCGTGCGATGATGTTGCCTCCACCTGACAGATTAAGGCCGTTTGCGATAGCGCCGTTGATGCTATCCGGATAGACCTCTTTAGGCGCGTGAGGTGGATTTTCATCCCATACCAGCACACGCACAGTTCCGCTCGTCGTCATTTCGTGTTCTCCCTTCACCCGTTTCTGCTAAAACTCAGCTTGCTCAAACATGGAAGTTAGTTTCGGCAATGGGCCGTCTTTTCCTGCACTTGT
>JANXLO010000397.1 GCA_025355115.1 Chthonomonadaceae bacterium | reverse complement strand
GGGCCATTACCAGGCGTCTGAATCAGCATAAAGGGCTTATCCAGAGTGTTTTAAGTATACCAGATTTGGAGCGGATTCGTCAACGATCAGCGAGCAGTTCGGCAGATTATGCACAGGAGGGGCAGCCACGTTTGCGGGCGCGACAATGGAACAGCACCGCGGCGAGCAGTCCGCCTCCCAATAGCATAAACGGGCCCGGCTCCTGAGTGATGTCGCTTAGGATCGTGAGTGATTCTGTGCCTGTCCAGAGGCGCGCTTCGTTCGCGGGAGTGATGGGAAAGCTATTGCCCGCAGTGCCGCGATAGCCAATGTTCACGAAGTAGACGTTCTGGAGGTCGGATCCCGCATCCCTTTTGAAATAGTTGGAGCCGTCTGCGCCGCTTCCAGTCGAGAGACTCCACTGGAAATTTTGGATATGACCTGAACTGGGAGCGAGCAGCCCGGCTTGCAGAGTGTTGTCGAAGCCCCATGTCTGCGACGAGTAGACTGAGCTGTTCAGAGGATGGGATGTCAGCGTCACTGTGACCATATTGATGCCGAAGGGATCCTGGACTGTGTTCACCCTGGGCAGATAGAGGCTTAGGTTAAGTCTCGAACTGGTCAAGTCAGGGTCGAGGTGGTAGTCGTATGTCCATGAGGTGACATCTTCCGAATTGATGTCCGGCGTCAGACCGGAGGTGACTAGCCCGTTTGGGCTGCCTGTTCCCCCGCTTAAAGCCGACACGAACGAGCGTGTTTTTGCCCCGGCAGGATAGGCGTTCTGTTTGGCACGAAGCTGCCCGAATGCAGCCTGATCGAGCTGCCGAGCACGTTGCCAGACCAACAGGTCAGGATCAGCGTTCGCCAAGGTCGTTCTCCGCTCTTGCACACATGTACTGCTCGTTATCAGTATGAGACAAACCTGTCTGTTTTCTATCATGAGACATGCGAGACTAGCAGTCGCATTGTCATAACTGCTCGTAAGGGCAGCTTTATTTCCGCTTCTGAGTTGATTTTTTCCGGGGGCTATGTTACAATAGCTACGTCGCGGAGAGATGGCTGAGTGGTCGAAAGCGGCTGCCTGCTAAGCAGTTGTAGCCCGCAAGGGCTACCATGGGTTCGAATCCCTTTCTCTCCGCTCCACTTTTTCGTTCGTCCCGCGTCGATTCGAGGTGAGCTGCCGTGACATTTCGCTTCCTTATACCTTCCCTTTCACTGCTCTGCGCGGGTGCTCTCAGCCTCTCTGTCTCCCCAGTAAACGCCAGCACCGGCCCTGAATTCGTCCGCATCCGTAATCTCAAGCACACCAATCGCTCGCTTACCTATGCAGAAGTACAGTTAAATCCTGCTCGCTATGCGGGGAAGACGCTGGAGCTGAAAGGCATAGTGGGGGGCACCATCGGTTCCGATTCCAGCCTTTCCATAATGCTCCAACTCGAGGATCATACTGCGCCCATTCTCGCTGTTCCGGCTGGCGAAGCCCCAGTAGTGCGGGAGTTCGCCACCGCTTCATTGCGTGTGCTGGTGCTTGTGTCGGAAGGCATGAGCGGGAATGTCGTTCCATTGAAGGTGCTCGCGGTCGCTCATGAGAGCACAGTGGCTGCGATCGAGCGCGAGGAAGAAGCTAGGCTTGCGGCAGCGGCCAGGGCAGCGGAGAATCGACGAAAAGAGCAACAGCGATGGCATGACCTCGCAAGCCGCTCAGTACAGCATAGAAGCGTATCCGTCGCCTCAATAAGGGGCAGCGACATTCGGTTCATGCCTGGCCAGACAGGCGATCTGTCCGGTGGACTTTCGATGCGCTCACGTCCACTGTTTACCGCCTATTACAACTATATCGCGAAAGTCAACCCGAAGCTGCGGGCTGAACAGGTCGGGACAATTGCTTTCCATCTGCTCAACTTTGCAGATCGTTACGACGTGGATCCTCGCCTCGTGGTATCGATGATCATCGCGGAATCCGAGTTTGACCCCAACTGCACCTCCCATTCTGGTGCGAAGGGGCTTGGGCAGCTGATGCCAGAGACCGCTCGTGACCTGGGCGTCAGCAATCCTTACGATCCTGTGCAGAATTTAGGGGGGTCCGTCGCGTATCTCCGCAGTCGACTCGCCCTTTTCGCAGACAAGTCGTTGCCAGGCGGCGGGATGAGCATCGAGCAGGTGGCTCTGGCAATGGCTGCATACAACGCCGGTGAAAACGCAGTCAAGAAATATAAAGGCGTGCCGCCCTACCGAGAGACGCAGGCGTACGTTAAGCGGGTCATCAGCCTGTATCGACAGCTCTGCTCCTGAGTCTCACATTACCTCTCTAGGAGGATGCCATCCTATGCGTTCTCGGCTCGCGCTCGTTCTGCCGCTCAGTTTGATCCCGCTGCTGTGTCTGGCTGCCTCTTCGCCCCCCGTCGCTCATAAGGCGGCTCCTCTCAGAGCGACGGCCTTTGAACAGGCTGTCTGGCCGTTTTTCGCAAAAAACTGCCTCTCCTGTCATAATTCGACGACCAAAGCCGGATCGCTCGATCTGGCATCTCTCAAAACGCCCGTCTCCATTGTGCGATCTCGCGAAACGTGGGAAAGCGTCCAGCGCAAAATTCAGACGGACGAAATGCCCCCTAAAGGCTCCCCAAGACCAGACGCATCGCAGCGCACAGCCTTCCTTCTTCGAACGCAGTCTGAACTCGAGCGCTCCGACCGCTCCGCTATCCCCAACCCCGGCAGTGTGACCGCCCATCGCCTTAACCGCGCCGAGTACAACAATACAGTGCGAGATCTGCTGGGAGTAAACTTTCGACCGGCAGACGATTTCCCTCAGGACGATTCGGGATATGGTTTCGACAACATTAGCGCGGTCCTTTCGCTCTCCCCTTCTCAGATGGAAAAATATGTTTCGGCGTCGGAGAAAATCGCGCGAACCGCCGTCTTCGGCTACGATGAGCTTGTGCCCACAATAGCGCGGCATGAGGCGTCGGGACGAAATATTGTCGTTGGGAATCTCATTCCCATCAGCTACGATGTCACCGGTCTGACCCTGCCCAACTCCCTGCACACTATGCATCGTTTTCCAGTTGACGGTGAGTACATGTTTCGGTACGGAATGAATGGCTCTCGCCCGCTCGGCTCCGAGAAACTCCCGCTCGGCCTGTGGATCGATGGCACCCTGGTCAAAGCTTTTGACATCGATGCTGAAGGGTCCGCTGGCTTCGCGGCGGATCGGCAGGACTTCTCCGGAAAGACACAGGAGTGCAGGGTGCGCGTCACTGCCGGCGATCACTGGATCGATGCGACGATCGCAAAACTGTATGAAGGATTGCCAGAGAGCTTCGGTGGGCCAAATCCCTCCAAAAGGCATGTATCGCCTCCCGAATTCAAGCCCCCGCCTGGCCTGCCGCCCGAACGTCTCGAGGCCTTCCGAAAACGCTTCGAGGCCCGCAAAAAGGAGATAGTCCCCACCAACGATGTCCGCATAAGCTCAGTCGAGATCGGCGGCCCCTACGCGCAGTCGAAAGGCGCATCTGATGCGAGCCTTCGCCGCATCTTCAGTTGCGGGCATCTGCACGGCGGCCACAACGCCATCTGCGCCCGGAAAATAGTGAGCGATTTGGCGCGACGCGCCTTTCGTCGTCCGGTCACTTCTCAGGAGATTGACCGCTTCACCAGTCTGATCGCACTTGCGCAGAGACAGGGCGATTCCTTCGAGGAGGGTGTCTGTCTGGCAGTTCAGGGTCTTCTTGTCTCGCCTCACTTTCTGTTTCGGATCGAGCGTGATCCTTCGACTGCAGTCGCAGAGTCGGGTCATCCCATAACTCAGCACGAGCTCGCCTCGCGCCTCTCCTACTTTTTGTGGTCCACTATGCCGGACGACGAGCTCAGGGGCTGCGCCGACAGGCAGTTGCTCCGTAAGCCCAATGTTCTGACCGCGCAGGTTCGGCGGATGCTCAAGGATCCTCGCTCGCACGCCCTGGCGGAGAATTTTGGCGGGCAATGGCTTCAGGTTCGTTCGCTCGAGTCGGTTCATCCCGACAGAGGGCGTTTCCCCGATTTTGACGACTATCTGCGGATGTCGATGCGCCGCGAGACGGAGATGTTCTTCGACAGCATCGTCCATGAAGATCGAAGCGTTCTGGATTTTCTCGAGGGCAAATACACGTTCTTGAACGGACGTCTGGCGAAATTTTACGGAATTGCAGGCGTGGACGGCCCTGAATTCCGCAAAGTCGATCTCACGGGAACCGTTCGAGGCGGAATTCTGACGCAGGCCAGCGTCCTGACCGTGACCTCCTACGCCAATCGCACCTCTCCTGTCCTACGCGGGAAATGGGTGCTCGACAATATTCTGAACGCACCGCCGCCCGCGCCTCCGCCCGGTGTTCCGAACCTCGACGTTTCATCGGTCGGAACGGGGGCGTCACTTCGACAGCAGCTGGAAGAGCATCGCAAGAATCCGACCTGCGCCGCCTGCCATGCTCGAATGGACCCCCTTGGCTTCGCTCTGGAAAATTTCAATGCCGTGGGCGCATGGAGACAGCGGGACGGCAAAATTCCGATCGATGCGTCGGGCTCGCTGCCGGACGGACGCTCCTTCAAAGGGTCGGACGGGCTTAAAACAATCCTTAAAGCGGATCGCGCGGCTTTCGCGCAGTGCCTCACCGCGAAGCTTCTTACTTACTCATTGGGACGCGGCCTGGAGCGTTACGACCGGCCGACACTCAATCAAATCAGAGGTCGATTAGCCGCACAGAACTACCGCTTCTCCGGCCTTGTGCTGGAGATCGTGAACAGCAGGCCGTTTCAGATGCGGCGGGGAGATTCACTTAAATGACATTCTTGACAAATGGGCACCTCTCCCGAAGAACTTTTTTGCGTGGGGTAGGGGCAGCCATCGCTCTTCCCATGCTGGAAGCGATGTCGCCCGCAGTGGCCACCGCAAGCCAAGCCCGTAAGGCGCCCGCCCGCCTTGCATTTTGCTACGTTCCCAACGGCATTATCATGAAGGACTGGACGCCGACAGGGGTCGGCTCCGGGTACGAGTTCACCCGCATTCTGAAGCCGCTCGAGTCGTACCGCGAGGATCTGCTCATTCTCTCAGGACTTGCAGACCATAACGGCAATGATCTGGGCGATGGCCCCGGCGACCATGCTCGCGCGGGAGCCTCGTTCCTGACGGGCGTGCACTGCCGGAAAACCAGTGGCGCGGATATCCACAGCGGCATTTCGGCGGATCAGATCGCGGCGCAGGCGTTCGCCTCCCAGACTCGCTTCCCCTCACTCGAAATCGGGTGCGAGGACTCGCGTACTGTCGGCAACTGCGACTCGGGCTACAGTTGCGCCTACACCAACAGCATCTCCTGGCGCAGCCCAACCACGCCGATGCCGCCGGAGGTGAATCCCAGGGCGCTTTTCGAGCGGCTGTTCGGCACTCAGGATTTTCGTCTCGATCCGGCGACTCGCGCCCGGCGTGCCCAGTACCGAAAGAGCATTCTAGATCTAGTGCGCGAAGACACTCAGACACTCGTCGGAACGCTCGGCCCCGCCGACAAGCGAAAAATGGATGAGTATCTCAGCTCCGTACGAGAGATAGAGGTCAGAATCCAGAGTGCGGAGCGCGAGGCAAACGCGCCTAAACCGGGGATCGAAAAACCGACCGGTATTCCCGTCACGTTCAGTGAATACGTCACGCTCATGTTCGACCTGCAGGCAGCTGCTTTCCAAGCCGACCTCACGCGTGTCTCCACGATGATGATCGGCCGTGAGGGGAGCATGAGAACCTACCCGGAGATTGCCGTCGCGGACAGCCATCATCCTCTGACGCATCACCGCAATAACCCTGAATTCATCGAAAAAGTCACGCAAATCAATGCCCTCCACTTAAAGCTGTTCGAGGGATTCCTGGCCAAGCTTAAGGCCACACCCGACGGGGACGGCTCGCTGCTCGACCATTCGCTGATCGTCTATGGTAGCGGTCTCGGAGACGGTAACCGCCACACGCATGAGAACCTGCCGCTTCTGGTAGCGGGCAAAGGCGGAGGCGGCATCAAGTCTGGTCGCCATATCGTCTACGATAAGGAGACGCCCGTCGCAAACCTCTACATGACGCTGCTTGATAGGGTTGGTGTTCACCCTGACTCCATCGGCAACAGCTCAGGCAAGCTAGTCCAACTCTCGCAGGTGTAACGGCCTTTCCAGTATGAAAGAGAGATTGGCATCGCTCAGACCATCATCTCTGCTCTAAGGAGCCACCATGCCAACGCACCCTCACTCTGCATTTAATTTTACGGTTTCGACTCTGCTTGCAGTCGTCCTCTTCTCCTCGGCAGTCCATGCCGAGGAGCCTTTTACATCGGGCACCTTCAAATCCGCATGTGCTCTTGCGCTCAGTACGCATCGAATCGTTCTCGTCGATTTTTACACGACGTGGTGCGGGCCTTGCAAGAAGCTGGATGAAACTACGTGGAAGGATCCATCTGTGCGAGCGTGGTTAGCGAAAACAGCGGTCAGCCGCAAAATCGACGCGGAGAAGCAGACCGAGCTTGCTTTTAAATACAAGATCGGCGCGTATCCCACTATCCTTCTGCTCAAGTCGGACGGCACGGAGATAGATCGGCTCATCGGCTACCGCGATCCGAAGACATTCCTGACGGAAGCGAAGCAGGCGCTATCGGGGCAGGATGGTGTCGCGCGGGCGAAGGCAAAATTGAAGGGGGCTGGCTCCAGCCAGCCAATGGAGCGGATGCGATATGCCGATGCCCTCGTAGAGAAAGGCCGTCTTGCTGAGGCTCTGAAGGAGTATCTCTGGTGCCTGGATGAGGGCGACAAGCACGATCCCAGCTTCGCCGGTGTGCGGCTCTCGTTTCTGCTGAGCTCCCTCCACACTCTGGGAGAGACGTATCCTCCCGCTTTTGCAGCATTGCGGCAGCGGCGAGATGCGGCCTCTACAGCTTTAGAGAGTGGGTCGGCCAGTGTGGGGAGAGCGATGGACTATCCTGCCTATAACAGGGAACTGGGTGAGCAAGCAGCCACTATTGCCATGTACGACCGCCTGAAAGCAAAAAAATCGCCACTTGCTTCGACGATGCAACTCTTCATATTCGACCAGCTCTTGCTGCTAAGGCGATATTCGGAATTGACC
>JANXLO010000384.1 GCA_025355115.1 Chthonomonadaceae bacterium | reverse complement strand
GGCGAGCTGATCCAGCCGATCGCGATGGAGGAGGGCCTGCGCTTCGCGGTTCGCGAGGGCGGGCGAACGGTCGGCGCGGGCGTCGTGACGAAGGTGCTCGAATAAGATTGACGACATCGGGAGGTGCATGAACCTTTCGTTTGCGCGTCTACGTAGAGATAGGAGAGACCGGAGAGACGAACTCTCTCCGGCAGGCTCCCGAACAGCAGGCAGCCCCCTGGCGCCTGCCATGAACGGATAGATCGAGATGGCTAAAAAAGAGGCGCGTATCGTAGTGACGATGGAGTGTACGGTCTGCAAGGGTCGCAACTACACGACTTCCAAGAACCGAATGAAGCATCAGGCTCGGCTGGAGCTGAACAAGTACTGCAACCGATCAACCTGCCGCAAGCACACTCCGCATCGGGAAGCTAAATAGCGAAAAGCGAGAAGTACGCGCCGAACGTTGCATCGGTTCAGCCGTCTTCCCTCACTTTTTCCACCAGCGTAGGGGTATAGCTCAGTTGGTAGAGCGGCGCTCTCCAAAAGCGTAGGTCGGGAGTTCGAGCCTCTCTGCCCCTGCCATTTTTTCCCAGGGCGGCAAGCCTTCGATTCATTCGAAGCGCACTTTCCGCCCTGCGGACCACTTTTGCGGTATCAGGACAACAGGTGTAATCATGGCTGTGGAACAGCGACCCAAGGGCGGCAGCGGGACGCTCGGCGGCCCGGTCAGCCCCGAACAAAACCTTCAGCGCACGACAAATTTCCTTCAGGAGACCTGGGTGGAGCTGAAAAAGACCACCTGGCCCACCAAAAAAGAGGCATGGCGATTGACCTCGGTCGTCATCGGGGTGATTGCCGCCCTCGGTCTGTATATGGGAACCCTCGACTTCGTACTGACCAAACTGGTAGATAAGTTCAGCCTCATCAAGTAGTCGTGACAGAGACGCCCGCAGCCGAAAAGCCTGCCGGAGCGGAAGCGTCCGCTTTGTTTTTCTGCATATCGGGCGATCACGGGTGGAGAGAAGATGCAAAGACACTGGTATGCCGTCCATACCTACTCAGGTCATGAGAACAAGGTGATGACCAATATCATGCGCCGCGCCGAGTCCATGAACCTTCAGGACAAGGTGTTCCGCATCTTGGTTCCTACGGAAGCTGAGACTCGGACTCGCGGGACAAAGAAGATGGAAGTCAAGCGCAAAGTCTTCCCCGGCTATGTCCTCATCGATATGGTGCTTGACGATACGACCTGGTATCTGATCAAATCCACAACAGGTGTCACTGGCTTTGTCAGTTCCGGCAGCAAGCCCGTTCCCCTTCAGCAAAAAGAGATAGACGTTATTCTCGAGGCACTGGAAGGCAACATCCCTGTCGCGGTCATAAAGTTCGAGAAGGGCGAAGTCGTGCGCGTCGTGGCAGGCCCCTTCACGGAGTTTACCGGCAAAATCGAAGAGGTCAACGCGGACAAGGAGAAGCTCAAAGTTCTCATCTCCATATTCGGCCGCGATACGCCCGTCGAGCTCGACTTCGAGCAGGTCGAAAAAGTCATTTAGTCGTCGTATTCTGCCGGGAAGAAAAGCCTGCAAGCCTCTTCCCGGCTTCTTATCGGGCATCGTTCCCGCAGCTGCCGTTCTGCGCGGGTAATGTTATCTGCCCGGCGCTCGTATTGGAAAGAGGAGCCTCATGGCAAAGAAAATCACCGCTGTCATCAAATTGCAGATCGCAGCTGGCAAAGCGACCCCCGCCCCTCCCGTTGGATCCACGCTGGGCCCCTACGGGATCAACATGATGGAGTTTATCAAGGGGTACAACGAGAAGACAGCGGCGATGATCGGGACAGTCGTTCCCGTCGAAATCACCATTTTCGAGGACCGTTCCTTCACGTTCATCACCAAAACCCCGCCTGCCCCTGAGCTTATCAAGAAGGCGGCTGGCGCGGCCAAAGGCTCCGGCAAGCCGAACAAAGAAAAGGTCGGCAAACTGACGCAGGAACAGCTGCGCCAGATAGCTGAAACCAAGATGCCCGACCTCAACGCCAACGACATAGAGTCTGCCATGAAGATCATTGCGGGAACGGCCCGCTCCATGGGCGTGGACGTCGTAGGCTAAGGTCGTCACTCGTTAAAGAGGATACGATCATGTTGTTTCTCCCGCTCGCGGTGAAGTTTGGCGTCATGGCGATTCTCAGCACAGGCTGGCTCGCGATGCACCGCCATATGAACGACCTTCCGCAAAATCAGCCCTTCCATCTGGCGGCAGCGAAGCGCGATGCCCGCAAAGGCCGCTTCTACTTCCTGTCCGTCTGGGTCGGCCTTCTCGCGGCGTTCTTCTGCTTCGGGAGTCTCGAAGCTCTCGGCAGCGTCTCCTTCGATTCGACTCAGGCACGAGACTGGGTGCTTGGACTCGTAGGCGGGCTTGGCCTCTGGGGCATCCTCATCTCAGCAGCCGTCTGGGCCAGGGTTGGACAGCGCGCGAGCATGCCGAATGCGGATGGCATGTCTCTGACTCCCCTGCCCGAGGAGAAATATCCGCACGGCAGACAGTAAACCGCCTGTTAGCGACAGTCGTTTTTATCACCTCGGGATCATGGCTCTAGCCTGATCCCATACCCTTGTGGGAGGAGCGTCAATGGCGCTCCGACAACACCACGGAGAAAACAATCAATGGCAGATGTAGAGACAGAGGCTGAGGCGCCCGAAACGAAGGCCTCGGCTGTCGCCACCGAAGAGACGGAGAAATCCGGCCTCTCAACCGCCGCCCGCCGCCATGCCAAGGCCGGTAAGCCCCGCCACAGCAAGCGGTTCCTTGCGCTGGACAAGGGCCTCACCAAAGAGCATGTTTATGAAGTGGAAGATGCGCTGGCCAAGGTCCGTGAACTGGCGACCGCGAAGTTCGATGAGACCATCGATGTCGCGATCAACCTCGGCGTAGATCCCCGCCACGGTGATCAGATGGTTCGCGGCACGACCAACCTGCCCTTTGGCACCGGCAAGTCCCGAGTTGTATGGGTTTTCGCACGTGGTGAAAAAGCTGCGGACGCACTGGCCGCCGGAGCAGACGTTGTAGGCGCCGAGGACCTAGTCGAGCGCATTCAAAGAGAGGGCGGCGCGTCCTGTGATCTGCTGGTCGCCTCCCCCGACATGATGCCACTGGTTGGCCGCCTGGGTCAGATTTTGAA
>JANXLO010000372.1 GCA_025355115.1 Chthonomonadaceae bacterium | reverse complement strand
GATGGTGAAGCTCGGCAAAGTGTACGGCAACTTGATGGTGGACGTGCGCGCGAGCAACATCAAACTTCGCGACCGTGCGATTCGTATAATTATGTGTGCGACAGATGCCTCTCGCCCGGACGCCGAGGAAGCCATGAATGCCGCTGACGGAGAGGCTAAGACGGCAATCGTAATGCTCAAAAGACATGCAACTGCCGAGGCAGCAAGGCTGATGCTAGGAGCCGCACAGGGGAAAGTTCGGGACACACTCACGGATTAGTCCCTCGCTAAGATGCAAGTGTTCATCCTGCCATTCATAGTTGCTGCAAACAACGGAAGGGGTTTTGCGGTGAATCTCGACATCATTGGCAAGATCGCGGAGACGAAGATTCTGGAGGGAATCGAGGAGGGAAAGTTCGACAACCTCGAGGGCATGGGCAAGCCGCTCAACCTCGGAGAGGACAGCTCGCTGCCGCTTGATGTGCGAATGGCGAACAAGGTGCTTAAAAACGCAGGCGTCCTGCCTGAATGGATTCAGGTTCGTCACGAAATCACCTCCGAACGCGAGGAGATCGAGCGATATCGGGAGCGAGTGTTTGCGGAGAACCCGAAACGTCGCGCCCGACTGAAGGGCCTCCCGACAGATCATGCCGCTGTCCGACAGTTCGCCGAATGGCACTCTCGCTGCCGCGACGCCTACCTACGGCGTCTGAAGCGCTGCAACTCCTCCATCCTCAAGTTCAGCATACTGGCTCCCTCCACTGCCGCCCCCTTCCACGGCATAAAAGTCGATGCTGAGATGGAGACGTTCGACGCCAGTTTCCCCACCCTCGCCCAGCTGCCTATCCTCCCCGCTCCAGAGACTCCAACTGAGAATGTCATGAAGAACATGGCTCGAGCCCGTTACCAGCAGGGCGAAGGAGGCGGTCAGTTGGGCGGATGGTCTCGCGCCGCTCACCTGTTCGGCCTGGGCCGCAGCCGTGAACTCCCCGACGACGCATTCGACCCCGACGAAATTCGCCGGTCCTCCAAATAGGCACAACAGAGCGGGAAGTTCATTCTGCCTCGAGAATGGGGAGCTCGCGCAGAGGCCGCCGGTCTCTTCCCTGCATTTCTTCGCGTCTTTGCGCCTCTGCGCGATCTCCCCGTCCTGTCTTGAGGGGTCGGCAGCCTCTCCTGTTTTGGGGATTGAGGTATACTCTAGCACGATGAAATACATTCTTTTGGTTCCTGATGGGGCGGCGGATGAGCCGCTTTCCGACCTCGATGGCAAGACGCCGTTGGAGGTTGCACGCACCCCTTTTCTGGACGAACTCGCGCGCAATGGGCTGGTGGGCAGTGTGCAGGTGACGCCGCCGGAGATGTATCCGGGCAGCGATGTCGCGAACATGGCACTACTCGGCTACGACCCGACCCGCTACTACACCGGGCGCGGCCCCATCGAGGCGGCGGCGATGGAGATCCCTCTCGACGACAAGGATGTGGCCTTCCGCTGCTCCCTCATCACTACCGACGGCGACACTCTACTCGACTACAGCGCGGGACACATCACCACCGCGGAGGCGCGCCCCCTCATCGAGCTCGCCAACAAAAAGCTTGGCACCTCCTACCTCAGTCTCTTTCCCGGCAACTCCTATCGGCATATTCTGCGCTGGAAGGACGGCCCCACTGAAGTTCAGACCGCTCCCCCGCATGAGAATATGGGCAAGCGGCTCGCCGACATCCTGCCAGTCGGAGACAGCGACACCAAGCTGCGCCGCTTCATCGAAGACTCCATGAATCTGCTCGACGACCTGCCGTTCAATCATAAGCGGAGGGAGGATGGCAAACCGCCCGCCAACACACTCTGGCCGTGG
>JANXLO010000352.1 GCA_025355115.1 Chthonomonadaceae bacterium | reverse complement strand
CCAAGGAGTTCAAAAACGCCCTGCGCGCCTCCCTCCGCGAAGACCCGGATGTGATTCTGGTCGGCGAAATGCGCGACCTCGAGACGATGCAGATGGCCGTATCCGCCGCGGAGACAGGCCACCTCGTGTTCGCCACGCTGCATACCAACTCGGCGGCGACCTCTGTCGAGCGCATCGTCGACTCCTTCCCCGGCGGGCAGCAGGAGCAGGTGCGCCTCCAGCTCTCTAACAACCTTCAGGCAATCCTCTGCCAGCAGCTGATTCCCCGCGCCAACCAGCCGGGACGCGCCTGCGCCCTGGAGATCATGCGGGCAAGCCCGGCCATCCGCAACCTGATCCGCGAAGCCAAGGCGCATCAGATCACGTCCATGATTCAAACCAGCGCCAATCTCGGCATGCAGACGATGGATCAGTGTCTGCGCGACATGTACGTTCGCGGATTGATCTCGCTCGATGAGGCGATGACACGCGCCATGAACCCGTCGGAGCTTGAGAAGATGATCAAGACCGTCACGACACCCCAGCCCGGACAGGCCGGCTACAGAGGCTAATCTCTAGGAGACACTATCATGGCCACTTATATGTACACCGTTCGTGACGCCACCGGGAATGTACGCACGGGAACGTCGGAAGCGGAGAATCAGGATGTTCTCAAGCGGCGACTCCAGGAGCAGGGCTTCGCCGTCAACGAAATAACGCAGACCAAAGCCGCCAAGAAAAAGCAGGGCGGCGGCTTCGGGCGCGTCAAGCTGAAGGACCTCTCTATCTTCTGCCGCCAATTCTCCACCATGATCGACGCCGGCGTCTCGCTCGTCCGCGCCCTCGACGTGCTCGGTGAGCAGACGCAGAACCCCAAGCTCAAACGCATCATCCGCGAGATTCAGGTGGAGGTCGAGAGCGGCCAGACCCTCTCGAAATCCATGGCGAAATACCCCAAGGTGTTCGGCAACCTGTTCATCGGGCTAGTTCGCGCCGGAGAGATCGGCGGAGTCCTCGAGGAGGCCCTGCAGCGCCTGTCCCACTTCCTGGAAAAGGACATGGAGATGCGCCGCAAAGTCAAGGCCGCCATGACCTATCCGGTTATCGTCGTGATCGTCGCGCTAATCATCGTGCTCGGCCTCTGCACCTTCATTGTTCCGAAGTTCATCGATCTGTTCAAGGACCTCGGCGTTAAGGAGCTGCCCTGGATGACGCAAGTGCTCGTCGACTTCTCCAACTTCCTGAAGGAGAAGTGGTGGGTCGGCCTGCTGATCATCGCCGCCATATGGATTTCGATCAAATACGCGGGCACGACCAAAACGGGCCGTCGCGTCATCGACCGACTGAAGCTCAAGGTTCCGGTCTTCGGCCCGCTAGGCCATAAGATCGCCCTCGCCCGCTTCGCCCGCACTCTCTCGACACTGCTGGTCTCCGGCGTCCCAATCCTCCAGGCTATGGAGACAGTCGCAGGAACCGTCGGCAACGAGATCATTAGCGAAGCGATCATGAACGCCCGCGCCCGCATCCGAGAAGGCGAGCGAATCAATGAGCCGCTAGAGCGCAGCAAAATGTTCCCCCCTATGGTGGTTCACATGATCTCCATTGGTGAGGAGTCCGGCGCGCTCGACCAGATGCTCTCCAAAATCGCGGAGTTCTACGAGGGCGAAGTGGAATCGACGCTCCAGTCGCTGACCTCCGCTATCGAGCCGGTCATGATCGTCTTCCTCGGCTTCTGCGTAGGCTTCATCGTCATCGCCATGTTCATGCCGTTGCTAGCCGTTATCGGCAACCTGTCGGGCAGTCCGGACGACAAGGGCGGCACCGAAGACAAGTAGACTCAGGAGTTGAGGGGCCTCAAATGAAGCCTCCTGTCTCCCCTCGAACCAGCCCGGCGCAGCCTCTGCGCCGGGCCTCCCTCTGAGAAAATGAAACAGCCTTATGATCGGACCTGTCTGGTTCTGGATGGCGGTTGTGTTCTCGTTCGGCATCTGCATAGGCAGTTTCCTGAATGTCGTGATCTATCGTCTGCCTCTGGGCATATCAGTCTCCGAGCCTCAGTGGTCGTTCTGCCCCAAATGCCGGACGAGGCTCACGGCGCTGGATCTGGTGCCTCTGTTCAGCTTCCTTCTCCTCGGGCAGAAATGCCGCACCTGCAAAAAACCCATCTCCTGGCGCTACTTCTCCG
>JANXLO010000349.1 GCA_025355115.1 Chthonomonadaceae bacterium | reverse complement strand
TCAGCTCACTCCGGAGAAGAGCATACAGCTCCAACTGGCATACGGCGCGGACATCGCCATCTGCCTCGACGACTGCACGCACGTTGATGACCCTCCCGACGAGCAGCGCCTCTCCGTCGAGCGCACGGTTCGTTGGGCACTGCGCTGCAAGGAGGAGTTTGAGCGGCAGCTTCGGCAGCATAAGCGCGCTCCCGATGCCCCTCGCCCTCTGCTGTTCGGCGTCGTGCAGGGCGGAGGATCGCTTGAACTGCGGCGTGAGTGCGCGGAGCGGCTCCTCGAGATCGGCTTCGATGGCTACGGCTATGGCGGGTGGCCGCTCGATGCGGAGGGGAAGCTCCTCTCCGACATGCTCGAGGCGACCCGCGGCTACATCCCGTCGGAATTCCCCATGCATGCTCTTGGAGTTGGCCACCCGGCGAGCATTGCGGCCTGTTTCCGCATGGGCTATAGCCTTTTCGATTCGGCGCTTCCCACCCGGGACGCCCGAGTGGGGCGCCTCTACACCATGGTTACCGATCAAGCTGATCCCTCTTCGGCGCTGACCGCTCCCTGGTTTCGCTATCTATACATCGACGACGAAAAGCACATCAAGTCTGACCGGCCTCTGTACCCAGGATGCACCTGCCCCACGTGCACGCGCTACTCGACAGGCTACCTGCGTCACCTACATAAATGTGGCGAGACTCTTTTCTATCGGCTCGCCACCCTCCACAATCTGCATTTCATGTCTCAGCTTATGGGTCTATTGCGGGAAGAGCCTCCTCTGACGGACGGGCTGGTGTTAACGGACGATCTCTGATTTAGCCCGAAAAATCCAATTTTGTCCGTTTGAGTGTTCTTTCAACGCTTTCGCTATAGTCGAATATTGAAAATTCCTGTCCGTTTGCCTTGTATTCAGGACAAATTTATGTCGTTAAGGTACACTATACAGATCAAGATGAGCGACCGGATGATGGTCATCGATCGTATGCAACCTCTTTCGGAGAAAGCCACCTATGGAAGGGGAGCGGGTATTTTCGAATTCTAATGTTTTCTCTGTCAGTCAGGAGATGCAAAGAGTTATGTCTGAGCGCGCCCTACGATGCGGCTTTCAACTTAGCCAAACAGTCCTATCCTGCCTGCTACTCTTTGGCGGCATCCTATCGCTGCCAAGAGCGGCACATGCAGCCCCGCCCGCCTATAAACTTTTCGATCTGGGCGACATTGCTGGCGGATCTGGAAAGAGTCGCGGCTACGGCATCAATTCTGACGGCAAAGTTGTCGGATATGGCGATTTTGTCTATCCCGACTCCTCTACCAGCGATGGGGCTTTTCGATCCTCCGGCACCGTGCCTCTTTTCACTCTGACTGCAATTGGTGATCTTGGTGGCTTTAGAAGCCAGGGTTTCGGGATTAATGCTTCCGGGCAGATCGTCGGCGAATCGGACGCTGCGGACTTCTCCA
>JANXLO010000334.1 GCA_025355115.1 Chthonomonadaceae bacterium | reverse complement strand
CCTGACCGCAAAACTCGAGTTGAAGCTTGATCCTTCGCAGGCCGATCCCAGAAATCTGTCGGCATCCAAAACGTCGCTGAGTCTTTTTCCAAGGAAGTGATCCAGACGGGGATTCCCTCAATCTCGACGACCGGGGGCGCGGAGTTGGGGCGGAGGCCAGGAATTGCAAGCTTGACAAAAGAGCCTGGCACGATGCGCTTCAGTCCGGCAAGCGCGGATCCCTCGGCGGGAAGCGGGGAATGCGCTGAACCGCCCAGCAAAGTCTCCTTCTCGTCGAAGCTGGAGGCCGTGTCTCCGTGAACCAGTTTCTCGGCGTTCGTCGCGATGGGAACCTGGGTGTTGCCTTTCAGTGCGGCGGAAGTCCCCTTCAGCTCCAAGCCCGTTCCCGCGCCGTAGAATACGTTCCCTTTGAAAGTGTAGCCCCCGGATCGAGTCTTGTCCCGGCCATTCTGCCGCAGGTAGACGAGTTGACCGCTGGGACGCGGCACGTCGAAGCCGAAAACGTTGTTCTCGAACAGATCGTCCTGCCCATTCTCGATTTCGACGGCGTGGCTGGAATCATTTACGCAGGTGTTGCCGCGCACGATGCAGCGCCGTGAGTAGCCAAGCCACATGCCATAGTTGGAGTTCGAGCAGTTGTTGTTCTCGATGACCGTGTCGTCGACCAGATCCACCTCGATGGCGTTGTTAGGCGAGAACGAGCAGTCGTTGCCACGCAGAATATTGCGATGTGATCCGTTGAGTGGCGGCACGACCGTTCCCGGCGTGATCGGCCCTTCGTTGGCGCGAATGAAGATCGCATCGCCGCCGAACCGCAGATCGTTGGCCTCTATCGTGTTCTCGTTGCTGTTGTGGTCTATCCCGACCGCCTGTGAATCGTAGGTCTGCCAGCCTGTGAGAGCCTGAAAAAGCGTCCCCTCGCCTGTAGTGCACCAGACAGCCCGATTGCGCCGAAAAATGTTGCGGGACGAGCTCCACAGATGCAGCCCCCAGTTCCCATTGTAGGAGAAATCGCCGTCCGCGATGACGTTCCCCTCGGAGCGCACGACGTCTATCCCGTCCCACTGATACTGCGACAGACAGCGCTCGACACGGCAATCCCGGCTGTCCCTCAGCAAAATTCCGCCGCCATGCGTGTCCTCCGGCTCCTTGCCGCTCTCATCGATGACCGTGCCGGGAGGAAGATCGGCATTGCGCGATGTGACACAGCCCACGAGCTTCACGCCGCTGCTGCGCTCGATGACTATGCCCCACAGATACCCGCTGACATCCGCATTTCGGACGGTGACATTATGAGCGTCCGTGATATGGATGCCAGTTCCCATGGATGTGCCGGGGCCGACGAGCCGCGCTTTCGTGAAGTCCACGGTGAAGTTGCTGCCGGAAATTTGAACGACTCCGGCCCCGCCATCGGCCACGGAGTAGACGCCCGCCTTTACGACTGACGCGCGCGTTATCTTTGTATTCGCGGCGATAATCAGCGGCGGCAGGGCGGATGCCGAATTCGACAGCATCCCCAGAAACATCAGCACGGCGGCACTACTCTTCCAACGGTTCACGTTGCGTACTCCTCAAGAATGTCACTGACCGACTATTTGCCCTCTTCCGGCCGAAAATCCTGCCTGACGTGAAATTGCGCTGTCGGCAGGGCCAGAAAAAGTAGATTAGCCCTTAAGTCCGGTCAGGGCGATGCCGCGCACGAAGAAGCGCTGGGTGAATAGAAAAACGAAAAGAACAGGCAAGAGCGTGAGCACGGCGGCTGCCATCTGGAGAGGCCAGTTGGTGGTCCCGAACGAGTCTTTGAAGAGCGACAGGCCGACCTCCAGTGTCCGCATCTGGGTGGAGCTTGTGACCAGAAGGGGCCAGAAAAAGTCCGTCCAGGCCGCGATGAAGGAGAAGGCGGCCAGCGTCGCGAGGGCGGGCGCGGAGAGGGGAAGCGCGATGCGCCAATAGAGGCCGAACTCCGAGCACCCGTCGAGGCGCGCGGCATCGTCAAGCTCGCTCGGGAGCGAGAGGAAAAACTGTCGCATCAAAAAAATGCCGAACGCGGAGGAGATGCCGGGCACGATCAGCGCGAGATAGGTGTCGAGCCAGCCGAGCGAGCGCACCACCAGGAACGCCGGGATCATCGTCACCTGCCCCGGTATCATCATGGTCGCGACGAACAGCATGAACAGCAGGTCGCGCCCGCGAAACCTGAGCCGCGCAAACCCATAACCCGCAAGAGAGCAGAACAGCAGTTGACCCGCCACGACGCAGACGGCCACGAGCGCCGTGTTGCCCAGATAGCGCAGAAAAGGCGTCGCGTCCATCTGGAGAACTGTGCGGTAGTTCTCGAAGTGCAACCGGGCAGGAAGCAGATGCGCCGGGTCGGGCAGCGAGCCGTGCGACGGATGGAGAGAAGTCAGAATCATCCATGCGAACGGAGTGACGTTCAGCGCAGCGAGCAGAATCAGTAGTATGTATCCAGCGGCGGCTCTCAGCATCGGTTCTCTTTCAGGGAAGACGAGACTACTATCTCATGAAAATATGCTCGAGCGGCTATGGTTTGCTGACTGCCTCTATGGCCTTCTCGAGGACTTCGTCGCGGCCTGCGGCGATGCCCTTTATGGTCGGCTCCGCGACAACTGTGGGCTCGATGCCGTGCCCGTGGTGCGGCTTGTCATCGTGGCGAATCACCTGCATCCCGGTAAAGATCAGCCTGTAGTTGCCGGGCAGGATGAAGAAGTTGATGTTTCCGTTCGTTCCGGCAGTGGGCGAGCCGACGATCTCCCCTAGCTTGTATGCCTCCACGATGGCCATGCAGCTCTCCGCATAGCTGATAGCGCGCCCGTCCGTCAGAAAGGCTACTTTGCCGCCAATGTGCGGCGTCTCCGGCTGGGTCAAGGGCCACCGCGAGCGGTTGTAGGTAACCTTCTTCTGATCCGGGAGCAGGTAAACGGGAATATTCCAGTGCGCTGAGGTAAACGGCTTTGTGGCGATATACGGCAGCAGTCCCAGAGCATCTCCAGAGGGGTAGCCGCGCAGATCGCAAACGATTCCTTTGGCGGCGACCAGCTTGCTCAGATTGGACTTCAGCCCGACGGCGTCGATCTCCGAGATGTTGACGTAGAGGATGCCTGGTCTGATCTCCGCATAGTTCTCAGGGCGTTTGTCGGTGAGGAGATGCCTGGCACTAGCTTCCGCGTAGTCCTGACTGCGGG
>JANXLO010000318.1 GCA_025355115.1 Chthonomonadaceae bacterium | reverse complement strand
GAGCGGTATCAAGCCCGACGTCGAGTACGCAGTCACCCAACGAATCCAGTCGGACTATCCTATCCAACTCGCCTACACGCTGAGAGCATATCGAGTGACGGCTGACTCCGACGAATCCGCCAACCTCAAACTGCAAAAT
The DNA here is from genome assembly GCA_025355115.1 of Chthonomonadaceae bacterium. Lineage (GTDB taxonomy): Bacteria > Armatimonadota > Chthonomonadetes > Chthonomonadales > Chthonomonadaceae > JANXLO01. Next base: position 4,350 of record JANXLO010000318.1, on the reverse strand, counting down.
CGCGCGAGAATAGGAGCGCTCCTCAAGCTCTGCCGCCGCTTCCCGAACAGCCCCTCAGCCTGCGCGAATTTCCTGACCGCCCTGATCGCCACAGATCCTTTTCCCGGACGGCCTGAACAGTCACTTTTTCTTGGTGATCACGACTACAAACTTTCCTCACTTCCCACCTCCGATATGTTAGCGGACTGCAATCTGGCTGCAACTCGCGGAGAGCTCCTCGACCCCGACAACGCTTTCTTTCCCCTCGTCCATGCCCTTGGCCTGTTCGCACTTCATCAGGATGATGCCGCGCTGCTCGCAATTCAGCGCGCCGGGTCGCTTCCTCACTTTCGTGATTACGACAGCGACTCCCGCGATGGAGCAGTAAGGCTGGCGCAGCAGTCATATGGCAAGCAAAACGCGATTCAGGAAATGATATCCCGCCGAGAAATCGAGCATCCCGTTTATGTAAGATTCCGCTCGCTCGGCCCGACCTCACTGTATCTTGCCATCTCAGAAGTAGCGAAGAGTGAGTCGGGAGCTTCACCCGCAAGAGTTGCTGAACTGCGTCGGAGGGAGATGAATCTCCGCCTTGCCCTCCAGCACTGTGGGCTGCTGATGAGGGATGAATGTGTATCCTCAAATGGTAGATATGGAGGGATCGAAATGATGGTGACCTCCACTCAACGACCTGGGGGAGCGGATTGGATACCAGTGCCGTCTCGATCAAGTCTTGCAAAGCGCGAAGAGTTCAGGCAACAGCGAATCGAGCAGTACTGCAGTTACCTCAGCCAGATGGGACACGCCGAACTCGTCCCTGAGCTGCGCACTGAACTTGATGACAACGAGCGGCTTCGGCACTCCATATACATGGGCCTTTGGGATGAGGGATACAACAAAAGCATGATCCCTCTATCCCTGGCGTGGATTCTCAGCATAGGACTGCTGTCGATCGGGCTGACATTTTTGCTCGCAGGCTTCGCTACATTCCTTATGACACTTTCGAGGCGCCCACTGATGAGGTTCGTCGTGGTGGAAAGCCCAACCCTAATCATTCTCGCCCAGATTTACGTCGTCTTAGCAGCGTTGTCACCCATGATTATGAACATCTCGCTCGGCATAGGTGAATTCCGGACTTATTTATGGGTAAGCATGGGACTCATGATAATGTTATCTGGGGTCATCCCACGAGTACTCGTTGGTATGATTCACTGGCGCTATCGAAAAGCAGACCTCAAGACGAAGTTCGCAGAGATCGGCGATAGAAGAAAACGAACGTTCCATATCGCCACGATAGCGCTGCTGTGTTATGCGGTTTCGCTCCCCCTGACGGCGTTCTATGAGCGACAGGCCGGAGTGACAACCGTGCGGTCATCCGTGCATATTCCCGAGATCCGTCAGGATCAATGAACCTGTTTCGATGGACAGAAACTTCCTAACCCATTCAGAGATTTGTGCTACCTGAATGAAGGAGGGACGGCGGAGTGAACTCCGACGTGGTGCATGGTCACTGTGCCCACGCTCCGCTCCGATTCTTCTCCGAGCATTTCCGTCTGGACGACGTTTGTTTATTATTGGCGTGTGTTTTCATCACGCAACTCCGCATCTCACTCTTGTGGCAGGCGTAACTTTCGCAGATATGTGCCGTCTAACTTGCGAATACACAGTTCAGTCGTGCCGCTATGCTGAGACGCAGTGAACTGCGCAAGTCGCCTCGACCCGTTTTCCGGGATTTGCAGCGTCGCAAGCCCCTCCATCCTACCCCGCCTGCCGGGGCGGTTTGCGTCTATAGGCCCCTATCGGGGATTACCATCCAGGCGGAGGGAGAATCTGCACTATGAGCGAGACGGGAACCCCCATTCTGCGGAAGCTGGCGGCGGCGCGTCAGTGGTGGCGCACGACCCGCGTTCTGAGCGGCCTAGGCTGGGCAATCGCGGCGGTTGTCGTGCTGAGCCTAATCTGTTACCACGCGGACAGCCGCTTGATTCTCTCCTCACACGCCCGTGAAGTCTGGCGAACAGGTATTGCGCTGGCAGGGGGCGGTCTTCTTTTTATTGCCATCCTCCGTACACTATTGCGCCCGTTGCCCGATGCGGTGGTTGCCGCTCACGTGGAGCAGAAATACCCTGTGCTGCGTGAACGTCTGCTTACTGCGGTAGACCTCGCCCCAGCCCTCTCGATTGCAGGCTCCGACCGGGCAAGCGGCTTCTCCCGTGGCATGACCGTCGCGCTTGTCGAGGAGACTCAGCAGGCCGCCTCCCAATTGAATTTCCGCCGTGCCATCAATACTATTCCCCTTCGCCGCGCCGCAATGGCTGCCGCTGCCGTCCTTTTGCTGATGGCGATCGAAGCGGGTGTTGCGCCGGATGCTTTCGCGAACTGGCTGCATCGAATGCGCGATCCACGGGCCGACATCGCTCCCTGGGCGGGCACCCGCGTCTACGTCAAGCCCGATTCGGAGCTGTTGCCACGAGGAGCAGGCGTGGGAATCGCGGTCGTCACTCGCGGCCTCTCCGCCGAGACATGCGTCCTCCACTATCGCAACTCCGGGGACAAGAATGCCGTCTGGAAGACCGCAGAACTCGCCAAGCCGGTCGCGTTAGGCTCCGACGCAGTTCCATCTCAAGGCCAAGCCCCTGCTCCTCTCCTCACCGCCGACCATCAGCCTGCTGCCAAAGAGCAGATACGCCGCTTCCGCTACCGATTCCCTGCGCTGCCGCAGAGCATCGAGATGTACGCCTCCGCCAACGATGGGCAGTCCAACGAGCGTGGCATCACCGTTGAGGATCGGCCTGCCTTCTCCAGCTTTCGAATGACCTTCCGCTACCCCGGCTATACGCACAAGCCCATTCAGACCCTTACAGTCTCCAGCGGAGATCTCGCCGCGCCAGTCGGGACGGAAGTCGATGTTGTCGGAATAGCCAATAAGCCTCTGCGCACCGTGCAGTTCGCGCTGAACCAGTCAGCTGCCGCGCCCTGGCCCATCCACGGTGTACAGACCACCGGGCATCTTTCCATTTCCAGAGACGTCAGCTATGCGCTCGCGCTTACCGACAAGCATGGGTTTTCGAGCGACAAGGCCGCTCCCTATGTGATAAAGGCGCAGCCAGACCAGTCACCGACAGTTCAGATTTCACGTCCCGCCGCCGACGTCGAGCTTGTCCCAGACGGCAGCCTCCCGTTGGCGGCGCATGCCTCCGACGACTATGGAGTGGCCTCGATGCGGCTCGTCTACGACGCGCAGAAGGGCGAAGGATTTGGAGGCAGTGCGCTCAAGACCCTCCATAGCGGCACCCTCGCGTTGCCCGGCCCGAATGGAACTCCGAACGCGGACATCAGCGAGCGGTGGCACCTCGGCAGCATCCACCCGAAGGTGGGCGAGACGATTCGCTATGAAGTGGATGCCACGGACAACTGCACTATCGGCGGAGCGCACACGGCCCGCTCTACCTCCTATCGGGTACACATCGTCAGCACCGTCGAGATGCAGCAGCACCTCAAAGAGGCTCTAGATGAGGAGGCACACTCGGTCGCCGAACTGCGCAAAAGCCAGATCGAAGCGCAGAAGCAGTTGACTCTGGCCCGGCAGAAGCAGGACAAAGCCTCCCTCGCGCAAGCTCAGCAGGCGCAGCGCGCGGTCGGCGAGGAGGCGAAGTCGCTCGCCGCTCGCGTCGAGAGCCTGAGTGCGCAGCTGGAAAACAACAACTTCGGCACAAAATCCGAGCTTGATCGTCGCAATGAGGCGAAGCAGACTCTGCAGAATCTCGCCGCACAGAAGGTGCCTGCCGCCGCCGACAACGTCAAGAAGGCTCAGGAGGCGCCTAAAGGGAACGCCGCTCAGACCCTCGCGCAGGCGGACAAGCAGGAGAGCGACATCAAGCACGACATCGAGAAGGCGCAGGACAAGCTCTCTCGCACACCTCCCCCCGAGCAACTTGCCGCTGAAGCCGCTCGCCTTGCCAAAGAGCAGCAGGATCGCGCCGACACCGCCCGCACGATCGCTGAAGATATCAAAGCCCAGCAGCAGAAAAATGGCGACAAGGCGATCGCCGCCGAAGACAAGTTGGGGCTTGAAGCAGAGAAGAAAAATCAGGCGGAGATAAGCGCAGACACTCACAAGCTCCAGAACCAGCTGCAGCAGGCCGCCAAATCCGCCGCTGAGCGCGGCAACAAGAAGCAGGCCGAGGCGCTTAAGCAGGCGGCACAGGCACTGCAACAGGGCCAGGCTGAGCCGCACCAGCAGCAGGCTGAGAAGAGCCTGAAGCAGAGCGATCCTTCCACGGCGGCTCAGCAGCAGGATAAGGCGGCCACGGCCCTGAAGAAGGCGGCCGACGCCGCGCAGCAGGCTACCGACAATCCAAACGGGCAGCA
>JANXLO010000310.1 GCA_025355115.1 Chthonomonadaceae bacterium | reverse complement strand
TGCTGATCGGACTGAAGTTCCTTACCTTCGGCAAGTTCTTTCTCACCGCAGGTTCGATGATCTTGTACGTGCTCGTCTACTCCTTCGCATTCGGGTGGCCATTCGCAGTAGGCTTCGTGCTTCTTCTTCTCGTCCATGAGTCGGGCCACGCGATCGCGACGAAGCGGCTTGGCCACACGGTCAATGCCATGATCTTCCTGCCGTTTATGGGAGCCTTCGTCAGCCGCAGCCAGACCCGAAACATTACCGAGGCGGCCTACATCAGCATAATGGGGCCAGTGGCCGGAACCTTCGGCGCATTGCTTTGTGCCATCGTCTATGGCGCGACAGGAAGCCCGTTCTGGCTTGCGCTCGCCTGGATTGGCTTTTTCCTCAACCTTCTTAATCTCACTCCCTCTCCGATTCTGGATGGCGGCCGGATCGCCATGCTCTTCTCCCCAAAGCTGCTTCTGCCCGGCCTCATCGTCAGCCTCTTTTTCTTTTGGCGCAACCCGATGTTCTGGATGTTCACGCTGATGGGGCTCCCGCAGATATTCACCTACTGGAAAGGTTATCCGAAGGAGCCCTACTTCAAAGTTCGGTCGCAGGATCGATGGACATATGGGCTGGCCTACCTCGGTCTGGTGATCTTTCTCGGTGTAGCAGTCTGGACAGCACAGACGTGGCTGAATGAGCTCGTTCCCATGCACCGCCGCTTCTAGCTGTTGGGTTGCTTGCCGCGTCTTGTGATTTCATCAAGAGGAGAACCGCTTTGTCGAATTCAGTCTGTATGCTGCACACCGACCGCGCCGCCGCCGCGGCCTGCTCCGAATGCGGGCGTCCCCTCTGCGAAGCCTGCACTCAGATTGTCGCGGGCAAGCCGCTCTGTCAGACCTGCGTGGCGGCGATCCGCGCCCGCGTCTCCTCTCAACTGGACTATCCGTCGACATCAGCAGTTCCGAGCGCACAGCCGTCGTCTGCCGCGCCCGCCGCGCTTCCTGCCTTCGACTTCACCCCTCATCAGCCAGTCGCACCCCCTGCTCAGCCGGGATATGGCCAGCAGCCTGGCCCTGGCCCGGCCGGCTATAACCCGTACGGCGCCCCCCCTCAGTCCCCTCCGCAGCAGCCCGGCTACAATCCCTACGGCGCAGCGCAGCCTGCCTCAACGACACCTCAGCCTCCCTACGGCGCACCGCCTGGCCAGCAGTCTTTTCCCGGCCAGCAACAGCAATATGGTCAGGGTGCTTACGCTCCGCAGCCGGCCCAGCAGGTGTTCACTCCGCCGCCCGCCGCGATCACTCCCGGCAACTATATCCTCGGCTTCATTCTTGGCCTCATCGCCTCTATAGTCGGAGCGTGCATCTACGTCGGAGTCGTCTATGCCACTCACTTTTCCATCGGCTACATGGCGCTCGGTCTGGGGTTCCTCGTCGGTTGGGCAGTCAAGTTCGGCACTCGCGTTCCCTCCCGAGGAGCGGGCATCATGGCGGTAGTCCTCACCGTCATAAGCCTGCTGCCCAAGGAAATCCTTTTCTACCATGATCCCTCCAGCCTGCTGTTCACTGCCCTTTTCCTCTTCATCGGCTGCCGATGGGCCTACAGCATTGCCGCCAGCGGCAGCTGATCGAGCGTCTGCCCAGAGCAGTTTCGACCACTTGACCTACAGGAAACGAACCCGACTGATCTCTCAGTCGGGCGTTTTTTTGCGTCGTTCTGTTGACAAATCGTCAACACTCTGCTACACTAATGTAGAAACTTGTCTATCTATATGGCGAAGAGGCGGGGCAGGAGGATTTTTCAATGCAGAGGCGAGATGAGCAGGGATACGGAGCGGCTTCAGCGCAGGAGAAGGCGAACGGGCACTGCTGCGGCAACTGGAAGCAGGAGGAGGAGAAGGAGGAGATGGCGGACGCAATGCTGCGCAAGGTCCCCGCCTCCCCGGACTATCCGGCCTACACCGAGGCGCGGCTGCGTGTACAGAGCGTTCGGCACTGGTCGTCGCTGACGGAGGCTCTGGAGGAGCTTCTGGAGCGCAGGCCCTCGCAGTCGCTGCTGGACGAAGTGCGGTTTTTGGCGAGCATGACGACTCTCACTCGTTTGGAACGCGCCTGCCTGCGCGGATGGATGCTGGGCTGGACGCAGCAGGAGACGGGGACGCACTGGGCCGCCGTGCTGGGAGGGCCCGAGCAGTGGCGGGTCTCCCGTGCCCTGCGCTCGGCGCTCCACAAGTGCCACGATGCGCTCAATCTCGGCTTCGCCGCCTTCAGCCGTCACGCCATCTACCGCCGCCCCGGCTCGCGCAATCGCCCCACCTGGCGTCGCGTCTTCTGCCCTCGCTGCCGCGAGGAGTTCCCCTGGGGATTGGGAATCGGCCCCTACTGCTCGCAGGGCTGCCGGGACGCCCTCCACCGCGAGCGCGCCGAGCGCAGCCGGGAACAGGGGAAAGTATGAAGGGAGTGTCTGAACCAGGATTTAGCGGATTTAGACTGAGTGCGAGCTGATCGCATTGCCGTCGCCGTGGGGTTGCGCGGTGTGACAAGCAGGGGGCAGGCTGAATGCCTGTCAAACGAGAGCGGAGCGAGCTGGCCCCTGAATAGGAAAGGATAGGAGAGGAAGAGTTGCGAAAAACTGAAAAAAGGATCGCCTGTACGGGCGGTGAGGAGCGGGGCGCGTCTGAGCAGATGCGCCCCGCTTCGTCGGCTGGCGAAGCGGCGAAGATCGCGGTGGACTACCGGGACGCGCCGGGCCGGTTTGCGCGGGAGGTGCTGGGATCGCGCTGGTGGGAGGGACAGGAGGAGATCGCGGCGGCATTGGTCAAGCATCGGCGAGTGGCGGTGAAGGCGGCGAACGGAGTAGGGAAGACCTATCTGGCGGCGGATCTGGTGCTCTGGTTCCTGTACAGCTTCCGTCCGAGCGTAGTGCTGACGACGGCGCCGACGTGGAGGCAGGTCGAGACGCTGCTGTGGGAGGAGATAAGACGACGGTTTCGGAAGGCTCAGTATGCTGCCGAAGCCGACCCGGCGCGCTTGAGGCTGGAGGGAACCATGCTCCAGACGCGACTCAAGCTGGCGGAGGGCTATTTCGCGATGGGCCTCAGCACGGACGAGCCGGTTCGTTTTCAGGGGTTCCATGCCGAAAATCTGCTGGTGGTGCTGGATGAGGCCTGCGGCGTTCCGGAGGAGATATGGGACGCGGTCGAGGGCATCTGCGTGGGCGGAAACAACCGGGTGCTGGCGATCTCAAACCCGCTGACGCCCGCAGGTCGGTTTCATGGGCTGTTCAAATCGCCCCGGTGGAAGACGATCACGATCTCCGCTCTGGCGCATCCCAACGTGCGGGCTGGACGGGGCGGGGGAGAAAGGCCGCAGAATCGGCCCGACTGGATACCGGGCGCGGTGACCTGGGAGGCGGTGGAGGATCGCATTTCGGAGTGGTGCGAACCGGTGGAGGAGGCGGAGACCGGAACGGTGCTGTGGGAGGGCAGGCGCTATCGCCCGAACGCGCTGTTTCGGATACGGGTGCTCGGTGAGTTCCCGGAGAGCGCGGACGACAGCCTGTTCGCCCTTCCCTGGCTGGAGGCCGCGCAGAGCAGATATAAGCAGGAGGCCGTCGGCCAATCCGAGACAGGGCAGTGTGTGCTCGCGGTGGACGTGGCGCGGTTCGGTAGCGACGAAACGGTCATGGCCGTGCGGCGCGGCGATAGGGTGACGCACCTGCGCGTCCTGCGGGGAAGGGACACAATGGAGGTGGCGGAGCGGGTGCAGGAGATGGCGCGGGAGGAGCACGCCGACATGGTGACGGTGGACGAGGTGGGTGTAGGCGCAGGCGTCGTGGACAGGCTGAGCCAATTGGGGCTGGCGGGACTGATCCCGATCAATTTCGGCGCTCGGCCGCTCGGCGCGCACGAGGGCAGCCAGTATCTGAACCTGAGGGCGCAGACGTACTGGATGCTGCGAGAGAGGTTTCGAACCGGGCAGATCGCCGTCCCTCGCGACGAGACACTGGCCGCGCAGCTTTCCGGGCTGCGCTACGGATTCACCTCCACAGGCCAGATACAGATCGAGAGCAAGAACGAGATGAGGCGGCGCGGCCTTACCTCGCCCGACCGGGCCGACGCCCTGGCACTGCTCTTCTGCCCGCAGACGCTGCCGACGGAGATACTCCTGCCTGGAGGGAGGACAGCCCGGCAGGCCGACTCGGACATGCGCGCCCGGACGATCCGGTGGAGCGAAGTGGAGGTGTGGTAGCGCGAGATTGCCGGACATCGAGGCGGCCATCCAGCGAGAAGAGCGCGGAGGAACAAGGCGATGTGACGACGAATCTGAAAGGCATGCGTAGTGCCGTACAGACTGAGCAGGCGGAAGAGGGCGGATAGAAGTGGCAAAACGAGTGATTCTTACCGTGGATGATGAGCCGCTGATCGTGCGGCTGGTGCAGGTCAACCTGCTGAAAGCAGGCTATACCGTGCTAACGGCCTCCGACGGGCTGGAGGCAATGCAGCTTCTGCGCAAGGCGGATCCTCTGCCCGACCTGATACTGCTGGACGGCATCATGCCCTATATGGACGGCTTCGAGATGTTGATGCAGATCAAAACGGATGAGAAGCTCAAGGCGATTCCCGTCGTGATGCTGTCGGCGCGCTCCCGTGATGCGGACATTCTAGAGGCGGAGCAGCGCGGCGCGATCTGCTACCTGCCCAAGCCGGTCAACCCGACCGACCTTCTGAATACGATACACGAGCAGATCGGCCCTGCAGAGTATAACTGACGCGCCCGGGCAATTGTTGATAACGCCCTCTTCCCCTCGGAGGAGGGCGTTTTCATGCGTGATCTTTTGCAGAGGGCATGCGCTATGAATCGCTCTCGTTTTGGGAGGGGCGGAGCAGTTGCGAGGGGTCTGTGGATGGGGATGCTGTATTTACGGGCCGCAAGTACTCGTTGGCCGGCGTGCTGGACGAGGCGCGGAGAAGCGTCCTGGGGGCGCTGCCGAGCCGCTCGCGCAGAAGAGCCAGGGCCTCCTGCGCGGAGCGACGCACCCGTTGGCGAGGGGGCCCGCCCCTCACGTCCAGCGTCATCCGCTCCAGATGAGCAACCGCTCGAGTGTCCCCGACTTTCGCGACCGCGCTGAGGAGAGCGAGGATCAGCTCCGTCTGGTCGTCGGAGGGATGATGACGCAGGAGGCGATAGAGGCAGGCACGCTGGCGGTCGTCGAGCAGATCGGCGTCCTCCTGGCGAAGACGGGGCAGGAGGCGGGAAAGCGACTGGGCGGCAAGGGACTGCACTCCGGTGAAGCTCGCAAGGTCACGCCACTCCAGTGCCTCCAGCAACGGCCCAACGGCCCGAACGTCGTCGATCGCCGCCAGCGTCCGTATCGCCTCCACTTGAACGGGAGTAACTGAGCAGAGACGCGCCAGCCCGATGAACAGCAGGCCGAGTACAGGAATCAGTCCCCATGCGAGCGGGTTGAAGAGGTTGCACTGGAGAAGAATGTAGAGGCCGAAAATCGCCCAGGCGTAAGCCAACTGCAACGGGCGACGCCGACGCCGCCTGGCGCTTTCGGCCTCGAGCAGCTCGCGGATCGCAGGGAGAGCCTCCGCGCCGCGATGCACGAGTGCGCGACGTGCCCTGGCTCGCGCACGGGCGCGACGGCTCTGAAGCCTGCCGATCAGTGCGGCGATGTCGTCGGTCTGCTCCGTTGCCTGCGTGATCTCCTCCCGCATCCGTCGCTCCATTCCTCATGGCTGCCGTACAGCACGGCCTCAAATTCACAGTGCGTTCCCATTTGTTGGCCGGAGAAGCTGCTCGGTCGGATCGCTGCTCGGTCGCGGCATGGCGGGCCGCAATAGGTCATCGAAGGGAGCGATGATTTCGTCTGCCGCGCGAAGAAGCTGCGATCCGACCTGCTGGCGCGACGCGCTTTGGAACAGGAAAGGCAGGCACTCCTGCGCCGCCGCGACAACCATCGAGTTTCTGGCTCCCCTGCCAATGCCCTCAGTCAATCTTTTTACGGGTGAGATCGCGCTTTCGTCCCCCACCTGCTCCCAGGCTTTCAGAATGGCGATGGTCAGCTCCGCGTCCTTGCCGTTCAGGGCACGGTTGAGGCAGGCTCGCTGCGCGGCGTTAAGGAGAGGGGAGTCGCTGGCTTGGAGGCGGGGCAGCAGCCGCTTCAGAGCCTGCGCGGCGATCGGCGTCACTGTCTTGTCGCGGAACTCCAGCGCCTCCGCAAGAGGGCCAATGGCCCGAACATCGTCGAAACGCGCAAGGGCGATCGACGCGGATTTCTGCTTCTGTGACGCCGCAAGAGCCACGACTATAAGGCTGCTATAGCTGCCGTACATGGTAATGAACATTGGGTTGTGCTTGAAGGCTGCGAGCACGAGGAAAAGGAGCATGATGCCCGCGGAGAAGGACAGAGTCAAAGCGCGGCATCTCCTTCGCTTCTGGCCCTCCACACGCAGCAGTGCAATGACTTCGCCGAGCTCCAGCTTCAGCAGGTCACCTGGATTCTTCTCCTTGATGCTTGCAAGCAGGACTTCCGCCTCCTCATTGGTCACCGGCATGGAGGCTGAGGCAGTCGTCATCTCCTCCTTCGTCTGCACCATCGGGGCATAAAGTAAGGCTTTCGCTCTGAGCTCGTCCTCTGTCTTCAGGATCAGTATTTCCATTTTGTCCTCCTGAATCCAAAGAGACGGAGAAGCCGCGCCGTCGCTACTCCGCGCATCGGGCAAACTGCACGAGATTGGTGTGGAAGGTCGAGCCGCCGCCCATGTCGGTGAGGCGATCCGAGGTCAGCATGTTGACGTTGCCGCCGTCGGGGCTGTCGCGGTTCCACCAGAGGGAGGGCGACCAGGCCACGCCGGGTTTTACATTCTCGCTGACGACCGCTCGAAGCTTCACCTCTCCGCGCCGGTTCCAGACGCGCAGCCAGTCGCCGTCGGCGATGCCCCTCGACTCCGCGTCGTCGGGATGCACCCAGATGCGCGGCTCCTTCTCGGACTTCTGCAGGGAGGGCAGGTTGGAGAAAGTGGAGTTCAGAAAATGGTGCGCAGCAGGCGAAAGCAGGTTGATTGGGAAGCGCCGGGCCAGCTCGGGGTCGGCCTCCGCGCTTTCGGCGGGCGGCTCATAGGTGGGCAGCGCGTCGAAGCCGTCTCGCTCCGCTTTGCTCGAGAGGAACTCCACCTTGCCGGAGAGCGTCTTGAACCCGCGCGCTCCTCCCGAACCGGAGTCGGCGTACGGAACGAACGGCTCGGTGGTTGTGCGGAGTTTGGCGAAGCCGTGCTCCTGCAAATGCTCGAAGGTGATGCCCGCCATCAGGAGACTGTCGCTGACCAGTGCGCCGCGAATGATCTCTTCAGCGGTCTCGTCGAACACCGAGTCTGAGTAGTCCATCGCCTTGGCCAGCGAGTTGAGCACGTCGATGTTGGGGCGCGACTCACCGAGCGGTGGCACGGCGGGCTGGCACAGGTTGAGGTAGAGATGTCCGTAGGCCCGCATCAGATCCAGGTGCTCCATCTGCGTGGTGGCAGGGAGGAGAATGTCCGCGTAGCGAGCGGTGTCGCTCATCATCTGCTCGTGGACGACGGTGAACAGGTCCTCGCGGAGGAGGCCCTGCCGCACCAAATTGCCGTTGGGCGCGACGGCGGCGGGATTGGAGTTGTAGACGTAGAGGGCGCGGATGGGCGGGTCGGCGGTCTCGAGCAGCGCCTTGCCGATCGTGTTCATATTGATGGCGCGGGGCACGCTTCGGCCCCACTTGATCGCGCTTTCGTCGTCGGGGGAGTGGACGAGATCGGGGCGCTTGATATTGCGATTGTTGAGCGGAAAGTGCGCGCTTGTGGAGAGCAGAAGGCCGCTGCCCGGCTTGCCCCACGCCCCAATGACGGCGGGCAGGCAGGCGATGGCGCGTATCATGCCGCCGCCGTTGCCGTTGCGCGAGAGGCCGTAGCCGAGCCGGATCGCGGAGGGGGTTTTGGTGGCGTAGGCGCGGGCGAGCCGGGCGATCTCGTCGGCCTCGAGGCCGGTGATCTGAGCGACGCGCTCCAGGGGATACTCGGCGCAGCGCTCGCGAAACGCCTCCCACCCGACGGTGCTTTGCTCGAGGAACTCAGGGTCGTGCAGATTCTCCTGAAAGATCACGTTCGCCATGCCGAGCGCGAGCGCGGCGTCGGTCCCTGGCTTGGGCTGAACGAACCAGTCGGCGGCATTGGCGGTGCGGGTGCGGTAGGGGTCGATGACGACGAATGTGGCGCCTTTCGCCTGCGCCTCGCGCACGAACGGCATCTGATGCACGTTGGTGCTGCTGAGGTTGGTGCCCCAGGCGATAATGAAGCGGCTGTTGGCAAAGTCCTCCGGATCCATGCCGCCCGACCAGCCGTTGACGTAGCCGTACCCGACCTCCGCCGCCGAGGAGCAGATGGTTCGCAGGAGCTGACTGGCGCCCATGCGGTTCCACAGGCGGGCATCGCACGCGCTCATGTTGACGACGCCCATCGTCCCGGCGTACGAGTAGGGCAGAATCGCCTCAGGCCCGCTCTCGGCGATGATCCCCTTCCAGCGGCCCGCGATCTCCGCAATCGCCGCCTCCCACGAGATCGGCTCGAACTCCCCCGCGCCCTTCTTCCCAACGCGCCGCAAAGGCGTCAGCAGGCGATCCGGGCTGTAGACGCGCTCCTCATAGTGCGCGACTTTGCGGCACAGGTTGCCCCGCGTGAACGGGTTCTCCGGATTGCCGCTCACACACAGCAGCCTGCCGTCCTCCACCGTCGCCAGCATGGAGCAGGTGTCCGGGCAGTCGTGTGGACAAGCCGTCTTGATAATTCGCAGCATAATCACTCTCCTTGCCGCAAATTATACCATGCGTATCCCCTGCTCCACGCTTGCCGCATGCGTGTCAGGGCAGTCGCAACGAGACTTGTGTAAATCAGCTAACATGTACTATAGGGCGGGATAAGATCTGACGGAGGCAAACTGATGGTAAGCCCCATTATCGAGCAGGAATTGCATCGCTATCTTGCTCCTCTTTCCATCGCCCCACAGCGTCAGGTGCTTGACTTCGCTCGGATTCTTTCCCTCACGCAGCCACAGGGGTGAGCGGCAGTTCCTTGCTCGCCTTCGCAGGCTTTATCCCGGAGGAAGGCCATGCACAAATGAAGGCAGCTGTCGAAGCAGACTGCGAAAGAATGAACGTGACATGAACTATCGCGACCATATCACCATCGAACCGGACAAGCGCGGGGGCAAACCCTGTGTGCGCGGCCTGCGGATCACCGTCTATGAAGTTCTTGAATACCTCGCTTCGGAAATGACGGAGCAGGAAATCCTCGAAGATTTTCCGGACCTGACGCACGCAGATTTGAAAGTTTGCCTGGCTTACGCCGCCGATCGCGAGCGCAGGTTTATGACAACTCCCGTTGCTGCACGAGATTGCTCTTCGATGGAACTTGCGTCCATGCCTGGTATCTCATTCGGCAGATAGGATCCCTCAACGACCAGCTCATTGCTGTAATTGCGTAGGTGGTTTGTCTGGTTGTCACCCGCCGTCAGTTTTCGTCGGCGGATGTCGGCGGCGATGGCGAGGCATACTGCCTACGGCTAGGGCAATGGCGAGGATGCCAATCATTTCAACGGCAGAGCTCAATTGTGACTGTCTGCGAAACTCGCTTATTGAAATCGATTTGTCAAGCATCGACGGGCTGGCGCGATAGCCGAGGCAGAGCAGTGCAGAGCCAAGGATGCCCAGGATTGCAACTAGCAGCATATTCTTTGCGATCGAGACTTTGCTCTTCATGGTAGGCTCCCTCAGCTTGTGCAGCATACGAGTATTTCATCCCCAGAGCGAATAGTTCCTTTCAACGATTTAAAAGGATCTGTCAATTTCTCATCGTTGAAAGGAAC
>JANXLO010000308.1 GCA_025355115.1 Chthonomonadaceae bacterium | reverse complement strand
CGCCGCCAGAGAGAAGCAGCTCCACGCGCTTCCTCCACTCCTCCACGACCGCTGCGTAGGCGGCCATCCAGTTGCCGCGCACAGTTTTGCGGATCAGCTCCACCTCCAGATCACCGAATGGCGCGGCGTTGGGATCGGTAGTTGAGAAGACATTTGGCAGGGTGTGGATCGTTTCGCCCAGCGTCGAGAGAGCGGCGGCCGCCGAGTTGCGGTTCAGAATGTCCGTCACTCCGTCGAATACGGAGCGGTCGCCCGCCTTCAAGAGGATGCCGCGAATTTTGCCCTCATCGAGGCTGGATCGGCGCAGCCAGAGCGGGTCGGCGTCGTTCGTCATCGGCTTCAGCCACTCGCCCAGCGTCTCCGAGATCAGGCGGGCGGAGCAGGCGCGGCGAATCTGCCGGGTCGGATACTCAAGGTTGGCGAGGCCGAAGGTGAGGTAGCGCTGCGGCGCGCCGCATCTGCTGACCTGGTCGAAGTGAGAGGCCACGCCGTCGATCGCCTTGCCGTCGGTCGACCTGCGGACAGGCGGGAACATGGCGCGGGCATAGAGGTAGTGCGACACGACATTGTTGAGGCGATGGACTGCCGCGATGTCCGTCCCGCCCGCCTCCACGAGGAAAGTTCGGTCGTAGGGCGTCTCGCCGAGGTAGTCTCGATCCCGCGCCTCGTCCGGGTATTTGATTCGGTAGCGGTTAATGGTGTCGGAGAAGAAGTCCAGTTCCGTGAGAGCGGCGAAGGCGTTTGCGCCGTGCAGGCCGTTGAGCACCCCTTTGGCAGGGAGGGTGAAGATGCCGCGAGTTTCCACTTTGCGGCTCGTGCCGCCGGTCGAGCTCATCTGGCCCGCGATGCGGCGCAGCAGATAGCCGATGTCGATGAACGTTCCGCTGCAAGTTCCGCCGCAAAGAGTGCCCACAGTGATGATCTCGACATCCGACTCGGTAAACTGAACCTCCCACTTCGTCCCCGCGAAGGCCGCCTCCAGCGCACTCTCGGCATCCCGTGCGGTGAGCTGAAAGAGCTGATCCAGCCGCTGCTGAATCGCCTGATAGACGTTGCCGAAGTTCGTCGACATGAGCAGCGCCAGTCGCCCGATCATGCGGTTGTTGCCCGCTCCAGTCGTGACGGCGTCCATGCCCGCCGAGCGGACTCGTGCCACATCCAACCAGTCCTCAAGGCGAAGCTGCTCCTGATACTGCCCCGGATTGCGCAGCACGGACTGATACGGCTCCTTCTCCATGGTGATGTAGAGGGTATCGACGGGCTCAAGTTCGCGGGTCCCGCTGTGCGTCTCTACGCCGAGGCAGCGTATCCACCTGAGGGCGTCGGGGTCGCCGAACTCCCACCGTATCTTCTCGCGCACCTCTCTGAGTATCTCGTTGCCGTTGCTGCCCAGGCCGAGCAGCAGAATGCGTTTGGCTTCAATTTCAGGCATGGTTGCCCCTCTCGTAAATCAGGCGTTGCGCGGCGCGCGTAAAATCAAAAAGAGAAACAGGACGCTGACCAGCAGCACCACGGCGGTGAGAAGCAGGAAAGGCAGCAGGTTGTGGTTGAGGAGAATGGACCAGCGGAACCAGAAGGCGAAGCCCAGCCATAGAAGCACGCTCAGCAGAACGCCCCAGCGCACGGCGGACATGGCGGCGACGTTGAGGCTGAACAGCAGATAGCCGAGGATCACGCCGCCTATCAGCCAGGCAAATCCGAACAATGTTCCCGCGGTTGCCAGCGCCCGTACCGGAGCGCTCATGACAGCCCAGCTTCTAGCAAGGGCGGGGAATGCAGGCGACATTTCGCCATTTTCGCCGGCATGGCGGGCGCAGGAGGTCAGAAGCAGCAGTGCCGCGCCGAGTGGAGGCAGGCAAAATCGGCGCAGCGTAGGCTGGAAAGAGGGCATCTGCATGGGCGGCTCCCGTTGAAAGAGCGGCAGGCGAAGCGACGGCTTCGCGAGACGCATATGCTCCCCAGACGACTGAAAAGCGTCTTCAGTTTCAACAGCCAGCCCCGAATGTCCTCCCGGTTATGAACGGCAACCGAGCATCCCGGCGGGCTTTCAGACTTCCGATGGAAATTCTGTCGACGAACTCCAGTCGTTCAATATCGTGCCACTCCCGCGGCGGCTTTGCCGAGGATGCTCTCGGCGGCGGCGGCAGCAGACTGCTGCATGAAGCCGAGCTCGCTGCTGACGGCCACGAAGCGCCAGCCTTCCTCGATGCGTCTCGTCGCGGCGGCGGCGTTGGAGACATGCAGGCCGGGGGCGATGCCGTGACGGTTTGCGGCTTCGAGAAGGTGACGCAGCGCGGCGACGAACTCAGGATCATCAGAGTCCATGTCGGGGGTCTTGTGCATAGAGGAGAGCAGATCGTTCGGGCCGACGAACATAGCGTCCACGCCGGGAACGCTAAAGATGGCGTCCGCGTTTTCGACCGCGAGAACATGTTCCGCCTGAATGATGACCAGTATTTCGTCGTTGGCGCGTCGATAGTATTCCGCTGCGGTGCCGCCAAAGTTCAACGCATGCAGACCGCCCCCGATGCTGCGCTCGCCGAGCGGCGGATACTTGCAGGCCGAGACGGCGCGCTCCGCCTCCTCGACCGAATTGCACATGGGGAAAACAATACCGAATGCGCCGTTGTCGAGGCAGCGCTTCACGTTCTCCAGGCTATTGAACGGCACGCGCGCGAGGGGAACTCCACCCGCGTCGGCGATCGAACCGAAGATCAGGGCGGCGGTCTCCCAGTTGACCGAACTGTGCTCGATGTCCAGCGTAAGCCAGTCGAAGCCTGTCCGCGCCATATAACGCGCCGCAAGCGGGCTTGCCAGTGACAGCCACGTGCCAACCTGTGCCTGACCGCTTTGAAGCGCCGCTTTCACGGGATTGTTGCGCATTCTGTTCTCCATTTCAGCGCGAGGGAACGCGCAGGGACGGCGAGTCCCAGACGGCAGGGTTGCAGATGTTATCGGGCAGTCGGCCCTGCATTAGATCGAGGACGGACTGCGCGGATTGACGGCTCATCTCGATCGTCGACTCCAGGGCGTTGAAGGCGTTGTGCGGGGTCAGGACGCAGTTCGGCGCGCCGCGAAGCGGGCTGTCCGTTGGGCAGGGCTCCTTCGCGTAGACATCGATCGCGGCACCAGCGATGGTCCCGTTCTGAAGGGCAGAGAGGAGGGCGGATTCATCGACGAGTGTGCCGCGGGCAGTGTTGATGAAGTAGGCGGTCGGCTTCATCTGGGCAAACCGCTCGGCGTTGAACATTCGCACAGTCTCGGGGGTAGAGGGCGCGTGAACGGAAACATAGTCCGACTGTGCCAGCAGCTGCTCCAGCGTGACGAACTCGAGCAGCGAATCAGCCTTGCCGCTCGCCTGAAGAAACGGATCGCAGGCCAGGACGCGCATGGAAAAGCCCTTCGCCCGCTGAGCCACCGCCTGCCCAATGCGGCCCACGCCGACGAGGCCGAGCGTCTTGCCATGCACCAGAACTCCCCGAAACTCGCCCCAGCCGCCGGCCCGCATGAGGGCATCGGACTCCGGCAGGCGGCGGGAGATGCCGAGCATCAGCGCGAAGGCGTAGTCCGCGACCGCTTCGGTCATCGCTCCAGGCGTGTTGGTCGCTACGACCCCCGCCGCCGCCGCCGCCTGCATATCGACCGCGTCCGTCCCGACTCCGCACCGCGCTACGAGCTTCAGCTTAGGACAGGCCGCGAAGACCCGGGCGTTGTAGGGCTCGCTGGACGCGATAACGGCGTCACAGCCCTGGAGATACTCAATCGCGTCTTCCTCCGAATACGGGCCGGGCTTGGGCGAGTGCATCACCTCGCACCCCACCGCTTCAAGCTCCGCCTGCGCCGCCTGCCCGCTCACCCAAAATGCGCGCGCCGATGTCAGCACTTTCCATCCCATGCTGTTCCGTTCTCCCCTCGCTGAATGTCTGTCTCATGCTCACTCGCTGTGCGACCATTATACCCGCGAAGGCGAACCCACGGTAAGCGGCCAGCATTTGCTCATGTGAAGAATCAGTCTCGCTCCAGCGACTGCACGAAAAGGTCGAAGGCTGCCAGGGCGCGCTCGCCTTTGCGGCGTCCCTTTTCACGCTTGTCGCGGATGGGAGGCCCGGGGATTTCGGGTACAACGCCCCAGTTGGAGTTCATCGGCGAGAAGTGCTTCGGGTCGGTCTCGACGAGGTAGTGGCACAGGGAACCAAGGACTGTTTCGCGAGGCGGGACAGCGGGCAGGAGGCCTAGCGTTAGCCGGTGAGCACTGAGGCCTGCCAGCATCCCTATTGCCGCCGACTCCAGATAGCCCTCAACGCCGGTCATCTGTCCCGCGAGATATACGCCCGGATGTTGAATCAGCTGGCAGGTCATATCGAGGAGGCGAGGGGCGTTGACGTAGGTGTTGCGATGCATTACGCCGAAGCGGACGAACTCCGCGTTCTCCAGGCCGGGAATCATCGAGAGTATGCGCCTCTGCTCGCCCCACTTCAGCCGCGTCTGAAACCCGACCAGCCCCCACAGGGTGCCCTCCCTGTTCTCCTGCCGCAGCTGCACGACGGCATAGGGGCGCCTGCCCGTGCGTGGGTCGACCAGACCGATGGGCTTCATCGCCCCGAACGCGAGAGTCTTGGGGCCGCGCCGGGCCAACTCCTCGACGGGCACGCACATCTCGAAGAAGACCATTTTGGCGGCGTTCCCATCCTGCTCGAAGTCATGGAGTGGCGCAAGCTCGGCTTCAGTGAGGGCCTTCCAGAAGGCCAGGTACTCGTCCTTCTCGAAAGGGCAGTTGAGATAGTCTGCGCTGTCGGTCGGTGCGCCCGCGCAGCCCGCGCCGTCCGGCTCGCCCTCTCCCGCTGTAGCCTCCTCTGTGGCCTCGCTCTCGCCATCCGCTGTCAGAGCGGGCAGATTGGAGCCTTTGCCGCGCCGCGAGGCTCGGAAAATTTTGCACATGTCGAGGCTGTCGGCGGCGACGGTAGGTGCTACAGCGTCATAAAATGAGAGGGATTCTCCCCCCGTCAGATGTGCGATCTGCGCGGCAAAGACGTCGGATGTCAGCGGTCCGGTCGCGATGATGAGCGGGCGGGCGGCGGGCAATTCCGTCACTTCCTCGCGTACGACGGTGATATTGGGATGCGCCTCTATCGCCGCCGTCACCTCCCGCGCAAACGGCTCCCTATCTACCGCCAGCGCCTCTCCCGCAGGGACCCGGTTGCGCTCCGCTATGGGGACGATCAAAGACCCGAGCCGCCGCATCTCCTCCTTCAGCACGCCGCTCGCGTTGGTGAGCAGGTTCGACTTGAAGGAGTTGGAGCAGACCAGCTCCGCCATATCACCGGTCCGATGCACCGGCGTGTTCTTGTCCGGGCGCATCTCGTACAGCCTGACCTTGCTTCCGCGCTCCGCCGCCGCCCAGGCCGCCTCCACCCCCGCGAATCCGCCGCCAATCACCACGATCTCCGTCTCTGCCATACTCTCCACCGCCCTTCCGATTCTCTTACGGCTATGATACCGCACTCCTCCGGCCAAGGCAAGCGCGTGCCAGGCAGAGTAGAGTGAGGCGGTCACCACCTCTGCTCCACAAGGCAGGCTGCGTATGACGGCGTTCGGAGAGTCTTATTGCAGACCCTGTGCAATCTTTAGTGCTTCGCCGATATCGTTTAGAATAGGCTCCGACAGTTCTCCGATGAGCGATGTCAGCTTGCTTCGATCCAGAGTTGTCACCTGATGGCATAGCACGACGCTGTCCTTCACGATGCCACCCACGCCCGCTGGCAATAGCACAACGGTCGGCCCGCGTCTGGCCTGTGCAGGAGACGTGGATACAGGGACTACAATCACCGATTTCCAACCTGGCGTCTGGTTGAACCCGTCATGCGACACAATGATTACAGGTCTTGTGCCCTGTTGCTCGGAACCGGAGCGGGGCGAAAGGGATGCCCAGTAGATTTCACCGCGCTTCATGTGTGTTGTTCCGACCAAGCATCCGGTTCCATAGCAAGAAAACTCTCTATCCCGGCTGCTTCCAGCTGCTCATCCAGATCTGCCGGAGATCCCGCGATATCCAGCGCATATTCCATGACGGAATCGTGAACCTGTAATCGGTGCTGCTCCGCAAGCCACCGGTCGATTGCCTCCCTTGCAATTTCCGTCGCGGGACGATGGGTTCGTTTGGCCTCGATCCTGAGTTTCATGTACGTGAGGTCCGGCAAGGGAACGTGCAGGTTGCGCAGTGTGGTCTTAGTCATGGCATATCTCCTGCCATTAATTATGGCATATTTCTCGGACATGGGCGACAGATGTGATAGGACAGGCCCATCAAACTCGACAGGAACTACCGTGCGCCCTGTTGAAACTGTCCTCACTGTCGCCTGATCCCACCGGATAGGAAACTCATGCCCGATTTGCCAATGGCGCCGTCACGTCTCTCTTCTCCGACATCGAGGGCGGCACCCGCCTCTGGGCGCAGGTAACGTTTCGTCCGCAAAACCGTCCAAAGGAGAGTTTAGTTCACATGGCGCAGGGAAGCTGCGATCATGTCGATGGAGACGTTTATGCGTAGATTTTGCGTGTTCACACTCTGTGTGGTCACGATCTGCTTGTTGATTCCGCCGTCTGCACTTGCGCAGTTTGGCGGGTTTGCGCGTCCTGTGAGGGCTCCGGACGCGCCGAAGAATTGGAATACCGTTAACGGGACGCTCAATGCAGAACTCGACGTCAACGATGTCGGTGCCCTGGGAAAAAGTGCTCTGACGCGACCGATCCCGCAAGACGCTGCCGGCTGGCTGCGCCGTCTCGCGATTCTGGTGCGCGCAGATTACCGTCAGGACGCGCTTGCCATGCTGAAATCGCGACCGCGCTCCTTCACGCGGGGATTAAGCTGGGGCATCGATCATCTGGCCACGGAGAGCACCCGGTATCACGATCCACAGTTGACCCTCCGACTGTGCACGCTGTTTCCGGAGGAGCCGTACGGCTCTGAGGCGATCGACGGCGCTCTTGCCGCTCTCCCCAGCAACCGGATTGATGCGTGGCTCACGAGACAGGGAATGGTGGGGGCGGGAGGGTGGTATGCGGCACGAATAAGATACCGTGCGCTGCAGGGAACGGAGGGGCCGTTGCTGGCCGCAGAGGCGAAGCAGGTCCGCTCTCATCCTGCCGACATGCCCGCGGTAAACCGTTACCTCCGCGCGGTGCGCATTTGTCGCGATGCGAAGCGCCCGGTTGATGTCGGCTGGCTCAGCGCCGTCTGTCGTCCCAGACTCGCGATCGAGGCCTTCCTTCTGGGCGAAGACCTGAAGGCGGCAGGCGCGGATCCGGTTCCGCTCTATCAGCATGCTCTCGCCACACGGTTCACGCCGCGCGACGATGAATGGTATCGCGATTACCTCCGTCGAACAACTTCCTGGGCTGGGGGAGACAGCCTGCACCTGACCGAGCGACAACTGCACGATTGGGCTCTGACCGCGCTCATGAGCGTGTACCAGACGCGCGGAGAACACGCGAAGGCGCAGGCTCTACTGGAGGAGTTGACCGCCGAAAACAAGAGTGGTCTTCCCGACCCATATCAGGCTTTTGGGGCCGGTCAAATCCAGGGCAGCAGCGGGGCTAGAGTCGTCGAGCTGCGCATCATCGCGGCGGAGTCTCAGCCTGAAAACCAGGCGTCGCCACAGTACTGGCTGCAGCGCGGGCTCTACTACTCCGGCAGGAAAGAGGATGCCGCGGCGGTGGAGGCCTTCGAGAAAGCGCTGAAGCTGGCTCCCGTCCCGGTCACAGGAGGGACGATAAGTCCAAGATGGGATATCGTCCAGGCCTATTCAAGGCACCTCTGGCTGCGCAATATCGAGCGCCCGACGGATATGATCGCGCTTTTGAACCGCGAAGTGGCTCTTGTGCCGCCGGATGGTCAGTACGCCGAATACCTATTCCAGGATCTCGCAAACCATAACTCCGAGAATGTCCACACCATCGACCCCGCAGATGGTCGCCTCTGGGCTTTTCTGAGCGCCCAGAAGGACTGGGACCACTTCGTGTGGCTTCTTAAGACCCTGGCGTTGAACGCCCCTCCGGATCAGCAGGAGCGTGTGTGGAGACAGGCCGCGGCGCTGGCAAAGGACGGCCCAACGAGCCGCGCGTATGCTGTGGGAGAAGCGGAAGTGCTGTGGGGCGATGCTCGCCGGGCCATACCGGTGCTGGAGGAGGCGCTGCCTCGCTCGACCGGGGAGCAGGCGCGGTGGGAACTGCTTTCCACGCTCTGGAGTGCCAGGAGCACACTGAAGGACTGGCAAGGAATGGCAGATCTCCTCCGCAAGAATCCGT
This sequence comes from Chthonomonadaceae bacterium, assembly GCA_025355115.1. Classification (GTDB taxonomy): domain Bacteria; phylum Armatimonadota; class Chthonomonadetes; order Chthonomonadales; family Chthonomonadaceae; genus JANXLO01. The sequence goes on along the minus strand of JANXLO010000308.1, from coordinate 1,847 downwards.
CCCTGGGGAGCACGCTCGAAATCGCGAACGCCGCTGCGGCAAGCGGCGCGAATGCCGATGCGATACTCTATTTCCGGAGTTGGCTCAACCAGGATCGCCGCCGTTTCGCAGAGTTTCCGGCAAATCCGCAGCCTGCCATCGTCGCGCTCCTGCGAGATTTCTACCGCCAGCTAAGCAGCGACGAGCCTCGCTGCGCCACCCCCGTAATGGCCGCGCAACTCTTCAAGAATTGAATTCAAGTTCTCGCGCATGCCCTGTGAAAAGCAGGTATGCGCCAGAACGCCGCAGAACCAGCCATCAGCCAGCAATCGACAGGCTGGAAACATGGGAGGGTTGGAATGAAGGTTCACTACCTGGAGATTGTCTGTTCGGATGTCGATGCTGTGTGCGCGGCCTATGAGGCTGCCCACGGCGCCATTTTCGGGCCTGCTGATCCGATGCTTGGAGGCGCGCGAACGGCTCCGCTGTCGGAGGGGTGCAGCGTCGGTGTTCGCGGCCCTTTGGCGGATACCGAAGCGCCCATCATTCGACCGTACTGGCTGGTTGAAGACATCGAAGCAGCTCTGGAGGCGGCAGTCAAGCAGGGCGCTTTCGTCGCACATCCTGCGATGGAGATACCAGGCAAGGGCACATTCGCCATCACTATTCATGGAGGCGTGAATCACGGTTTGTGGCAATTGTGATTTCTGATTCTGCTCTTTGCCATCCAGCCCAATAGGACAGCGAATGACCAAAAGCAGCCAGCAGGCTAAACTCATGGAGAGGAAGTCACGATGACATCGACAGTGCTCCCCGAAGCGAAACTCACCGCCATAACGCCCCAATTTCTCGTGCTCGACCTGCAGGAGGCCTGCAACTTTTACGTGGAGAAGCTTGGCTTCCACGTCGCCTTCGTTTATGGTGACTTCTATGCCGGGGTCAGGCGTGATGGGATCACGATCCACCTCAAGCTCTCCGACACGCCCGACCCCAGTCGGCATGCCATGCAGCACGACGGTCACCTGGATGCCTACATCACCGTGGATAACGTGGCGGCTTTGTACGCGGAGTATCAGAGTCGAGACGTGACGTTCGCCGAGCCGCTGGAGACCAAGCCCTGGGGCATGCGAGAATTTGTAGTCTGGGACAACAGCGGCTATATCCTCCACTTCGGACAGGACGCCTGACCGGGACGAAGTCGCCTCTCAACGCGTCCAGTCTTCGTTGCTGGCAGCCAATCCACCATTAGGTTCGCACAAGCAGAGGGAGCATGAATTGCTCGATGCATAGAGCGATGGTTAGGCTGACGAAAGGAGCCAGTTGTGGCTGTGCTGTCATGCATTCCGATCATTCCGAGCGCAAACCTGGCGAAGAGTCTGCGTCTGTGGGTGGATGGTCTCGGTTTCTCGATGAGCTCCGAAATGCATGAAGACGACAAGCTGATCTTCTGCATGCTTCGCAAAGACGACGTGTGCTTCATGCTAAACCAACGCGCGGGGACTCCCGTCAAGCCGGAAGAGTATGAGGGCATTCGGCTCTACTGGGCACCGCAGGACATACGCGAAACCAGAGAGCGATTGAAGAGCCTGGGATACGATGTTTCAGAACTCGAACGTCGAGAGTACGGGCAGACCGAGTTTGTTCTCACTGACGACGATGGCTATTCGCACTGCTTCGGCGTTCCTACGAACAGATGACGCATCAAAAAATACCCCTGCCATCGGACCGCAATATCCGTTTCGATGCCGTCTTTGGGCAACCACCTTGCATGTCTATCCGCTTGCAGACGAAGGAAGCCCGTCCCATCTTACCGAATAACGCAGCAGGCACTTCGCCCAATCATCTAACCTGAGCCCCCAAGGTATATG
>JANXLO010000266.1 GCA_025355115.1 Chthonomonadaceae bacterium | reverse complement strand
CCCTATAGAAAAATAGCAGGAGACGAATGTCTCCCTGAATTATGGGAGAATCATAAGAAGGAGGAGGGATGGCTGCGTTCAGAGCGATTCTGGTTGGAGCGGGCGGGATGGGCAGGGGCTGGGGGCGCAATCTGGCGGCCTGCGCGGAAGTCGAGATGGTTGCCTGGGTGGACATTCGCCCTGACGCGGCGGCTACGGCGGCTGAGGAGTTGAAGCTCACGCCGCAGTACATGGGCGACGATCTACGCCGGGCCATCGCGGAGACGAGGCCGGATTTTGTGGTCGATGTCACCATCCCGGAGGCGCATAGGGAGGTGACCCTGACGGCGCTTGCGGCTGGCCTGCCCGTCCTTGGCGAGAAGCCGATGGCGGAGAGCATGGCTAGTGCGAGAGAGATGGTCGTTGCCTCCGAGAAGGCGAACAAGCTCTATATGGTGAGCCAGAGCCGCCGCTACAATGCGCACTTGCAGGCCTATCGCCAGCTCATCACCGAGCATCTCGGCCCGCTGGGGATTCTCAACTCCGACTTCAATATCGGGGCGCATTTCGGGGGTTTCCGCGACGAGATGCCAAGCCCACTGCTCCTCGATATGGCGATCCATACGCTGGACGCGGCCCGGTATCTGTGCGGAGCCGATCCCGTCTCCGTCTACTGCGACGAGTTCAATCCCCCCTGGAGCTGGTACAAAGGCGACGTCAGCGCCACGGCCATTTTCGAGATGAGCGGCGGCCTGCGATATACGTACAGGGGAAGCTGGTGCGCGGAGGGGCGGCACACGTCGTGGGAGGGGGACTGGCGCGCGGTCGGCCCGAACGGCACGGCGACATGGGACGGCAACGCCTCTGTCCTCGCCGACAAGGTCGCCGAGACTGGCAGCTTCCATTCCAAGACAGAGAGCGTTGCAGGAACAGTCGCAGAGGGGGTTCCTGAGGGAATCGCAGGTTCCCTTCAGGATTTCCTTAACGCACTGAGAACCGGCTCAGTGCCCTTGGGGGAGTGCCATGACAACATCAAAAGTCTGGCCATGGTCTTCGCCGCCATCGAATCTGCCGCTGTCGGCCAGCGGATTCCCGTACGCATCTAAAGAGCGGCTCTCAGATGGTCGAGAACCTGACGAGGGGCGGGCTGATCGCCCTCGACATGGCCGAGAAAGACGTTGGGCTTGACGGTGAGGCCGTGGAAGTCCGAGCCGCCGGACGTCAGGAGCTTGTGGCGCGCTGCCATATCGAGGTAGCGGGCGTTCTCTTCCGAAGAGTGGCGGTTATATCGTGCCTCGATGCCGTCCAGCCCCAGACCGGCGAGCCGAAGGATCTCGGCTTCCGTCTCTACTGCATCGCGATTGAGGTTGGTGGGGTGGGCGAGAATTGATAGACCGCCTGCGCCGTGGATCAGAGCGATGCACTCCTTCGGCGTCAGGCGATCCCGTTCGACGTAAGCTTTCGCGCCTTTGCCGAGATACTCGTCGAACGCCTGCTGCATCGAGGCGACATAGCCTTTGCGGAGCAGCGCCTTCGCGAAGTGGGGGCGCGCGACGACTTGACCGCCCGCCTCCGCCTCGACATCCTCAAGCGTTATATCCCAATGCAGCTCTCGCTGCATCCTCTCAACGATCCTGGCATTGCGAAGATCCCGATTCTCTATCACTTGCCGAAGACGGCCGTTCAGCGCTCCGTTCTCAGGGTCTATAAACAGGCCGAGGATATGGCACTGACCGACCGTCACCTCGGCGCTCAGCTCAATCCCCGGCACGATTTCGATGCCCAGCCGACTCCCGGTCTCCATCGCCTCAGCCAGCGCGGCCGTGGTGTCGTGATCGGTCACCGCGAGCGCAGTCAGTCCTAGAGCAACTGCTTTTTCCACAAGCTGCGCAGGCGGCAGGTCACCGTCCGAGGCTGTGGTGTGTGCGTGTAGATCAACTGTTCGGTCGTTCAATGCTGAGTGCCTTTCACGTCGAACCCACGCCGGGCTGGCATCTCGTCATCAGATGTGACCGTCAGCTGTCTTGGGGTCTTTGGCGACGTTGACCCAGGTGTGGACATGTGGCGCGCCGCGGAAATGCCAGACGAGCGAGGGGCCTTCCAATCGCCAGATGTCCCAGATGCCGGGCTGACCCAGTGCGTCCTGCTTGTAGAAGGAGAGATGCACCTTGTCGAGACCGCCGTTCGCGGTGATGTCGCGCATCACCTCGGAGGCGTCGGACGGACGATAGGGGGAGAGCAGGGAGTGCATCGTCTCTTCGACGAGCTTCTTCTGGTCTTTGGTCAGGTCGCCGATTGCGATGCCGGGGAACATGCCCTGGGTGCCCTGAAGCTTGATGAGGTCTTCCCGTGGAGCCTTCTCCAGCAGCGCTATGTCCCGCTGCTTAGGGTCCAGGGCAGCGAGCACCGCGTTGGCCTTCTCGCCCTGCTTCCAGTAGATGTTGCCCGGATGCCCCCTGTCCTCCGTGTCCTTGGGGGCGTGGCCATAGAAGATAGGGCCGCCGAATGCCGCGTTCGCGTTCGAGTGGCCGTCCGCGCGCAGGGTGACATGGCGACCGGTGAGAACCCACTCGAACCTGTTTGTGGTGGGATCACCGAACATTGCGATCGTGTAGTTTTCCAGCCCGCCGCCGTCCTCGTCCATCTGCTTGAGTATCTGCGGATACCATTCATCGGTCGTGACACCGTGCAGAATCCCGCGCACCATCTCCTTCTGGTCGGGAGTCAAGTCGCGAATCTTTTGCGGCACGATGAACCAGTTGGCCTGCACCTTGCTGCGAAGCGGGTTGTCCCAGCCAAGGCAGAGAGTCTCGCGCTGCTTGGGCGACAGACTCGCATAGAGCGTCTTGACCATTGTCTCGGCCTGAACAGGTTTGGCCTTGTTGGCGAGCACCCGCGTGACCTCCTGCGCCGCGGCAGGCATGATATGCACTGCGGCGACGGCGAGTGCGACAGTTCCCGCCGCTTTGCCAACGGTGGTCAGGAACTCCCGACGGCTCAGCGTATCCGTCGAGGCAGGAAAAACATTGTCGTCGGCGAGCCGAAGCCCGTTCGGATGGTTCGAGTCGTGCGTCATGGGTGAGTGTCCTCTCCGGAATGCATCCGGGGTAGTGTGGCCTCCGACTCGCTGTGCTACGGAGGCGTTATGAAGGCAGAAACAGGAGTCAGCAATCGGTGATTTGTGCACCGATTGAGATGCTGTGGCTCACGGGCATTTGTTCCCGCCTATGCCACCGGTCTGGAGTTTGTCCGAAAGAATCTTCTCCGGGCGGAACCACTTGGAGTGGCCGTCGACAAAATTGAGATTCGATCCGTCTGAATGGCGGGGTGAGAAGATATTCAGTACATAGAGCATATAGCCGTCGTCGGTTGAGGCGTTCGAGACATTCGTCAGGAATTCATTCGGCGACGCTTCCTCTCCCAACAGCATGAATGAAGCGGGGGATTCAAAAGCGGCGAGCGGCTTGCCGGTTTCAAACCCAGCCGCACTCCCCTGAAAAACGCACGAATTGGCAGCGTAGGAGTTGCCGGATCGCCTGCCCTCGCCATCGGACGGGCATATGTAGATCTGCGAATTCTTCACATACGGATAGAGGCCGCCCTGCGTGACGTCGTAGGAACCGGGACTGATATTGGCCGGAAATGTTTTGTAGTAGTTCCAGGCGCCGTGTACACTTGCACCCGGCGTTCCATCTGTACTGTTGGGCAGAGTTTCGTCGTAATCCTGCGTGTAGATCTGGAAAGCGGTTCCAATTTGCCGCATATTGCTCAGGCAGGCGGTTTTGCGTGCCGCCTCGCGCGCTCGAGCAAATACAGGGAAGAGGATTGCCGCCAGAATGGCGATTATGGCGATCACGACGAGGAGCTCAATGAGCGTGAACCCGACCGGAAATGGCTTGCCTCCGGGTCGTCTGCTGGCGCTATTCTGCATGGTTTCGTAAAACTCCCTCGAGCCGATAAGCGGTAGAATAGGGCTGGACTGCGTTCATCTCCAAGCCCTTTTCGACACTACGGAAGGAATGACAGCGCGGTTTCCGCTCACTTGACAACGGCGAGAAGGTATGACTATACTACCTTCAACAGAGCGAAATACGTGACTGCCAGAACAGAGGAGAGACCTATGCCCGGTGGATTGGAACTGCTGGACCCGGCTCAGGAGGAGCGTCTGCGACCGATATGGCAGGACGAATCGGATACCGATGTTGCCGAGCCGTACGTCGTGATCCTCTATAACGACGATCATCACGACATGGAAGAAGTGGTGGCGCAACTGCAAAGAGCCACAGGATACGACTTTGAGCGGTGCATCCAGGTAATGCTCGAGGCGCACTCGCGGGGCCGGGCCATCGCGTACACGGGTTCGGAAAGCGAGTGCGAGAAGGTGGCAACCATTCTGCGACAGATTCGCCTACAGGTAGAGACCGATCGATCCTGACCTTCGAGGGCTACGGCATTACGCTCATAGGAATCTGCTCTCCGGTGCTGTCGTCGATTAGCATAGCACTGTCTCCACCCTGTATCGCACTCCCCACGTCACGCATGCTATTAAAGGCGATCCGCCAGGTTAATGTCGCGGACTGATTGCCTGCTGCGAGATACCAGCCTAGCTCCGGCTCGCCTTTTACGGCATACCAGACTCTGATCCAATGATGCACCTTTATCGCCTCTGGCGAAATCTGCGTATCCCATATATGCTTGAGAGCAGCGAGCGCACCTGTTTTGTCAAGCTTTGGGGTAGCGGAGCCCACCGGGGGCGTTTGCTCGGACGCCTCGTAGCCAAGCAGCTCTCCACTCCGGACGTCGAAGGCGAAATCATATCCGTATCGAGGGCGAGAGATGAACGGATAACCCTTCCTCAGAATAGGGAAGTATGCGCGCCCGATTCCTTTTTCATCGGCGGTGAGCCTCTGCAGGCGAGTCGGCTCTTTGGCCCCGACTGCTGCCATCCAGACGCGCACCCGACGCTCATGCTCAGTCCCCAGCAGGCTTCGAAAGGTCGAGCCTCCCAGCATGCTGTGCTCCGGCCCGCGATGAATTATTATGCGTCGGTTAGGTTCAAAGAAAAAGGCGTTATAGGCCCCTTCTTTAGCGTCCGTGACGATGAGTTCCGTAGTGACGCCGCGGGGCATAGGGTTCGATACAAACTTCTGCAACCGGAGAGGACCGTGGACGCCGAAGCCTGCCAACAGACGCTTCAGCTTCTCTACGGCCTCCTGCCCGGATGCAATGGAAGCCACGTGAGTAAATACGAGTACCAGCAGAATGCGCCCGAAAATGCTGCAGCGAGAGTTCCTAAAGGCTGGCATCATGGATTCTCTCCCATCGACGGATCGTCTGGCACGACCAGACTGCCCGTCAGCGCATCTACAAAAATCGTATACGCCCCAGCGTCTATTCGCTTGCCGTTGGTCACCATGACTCTGCTGTCCCTCCATACGAGCCTCGCTTCAGCCTCCTTTGCAAATTTCCAGTAGCCCAGTTCTGTCTCGATATGTTGGGAAGGCGAAATGAAGACGGGCGCTTTGCGCTTGTAGATCGCTCTCTGCGTTACCCAGTAGCTAATTCTCGCATGGGCGCGCTCACGGCTAACGATGGGCGTCCAGTCAATTGTCTTCGGCAAAGCAGGCGAGGCCCGGAAGTAGCTTATCGCGCCCGTTTGCGGCTCGAACATGATCACGTCGGCGTAAGTCGGATTAATGTTGAAAAAGGTAAGCCCGTGAACAATCTTATGGAACTGAGCATAGTAGACGCCGTTTTGAACACTGCCAATCGGATCCAGACGAGCATCTTTCTCACGCCCCAGTAGACGAATCAGTTCATTCGCTCGCTTTGCTGTGCTGGCATCCGCAGGATGGTTTGTCCATTGGGGATCGGTTGCTGCAGGCATTCCTTGCAGAAAGAGCAGGCGGCCTGTAGCAGCATCAATCTCCAGCATCACACTGCCGGACTTCCCTCTAAAGCCTACACTCCAGCGTCTCGCTTGGACTGTGGGTGCGTTTAGCATCAAGGCAGTGAGGGACAGCTTCTCGTGAAATCCCAGGCTTTGCAGCTGATGATGCGCCTGCACAATTGCATCCTCGCCGTCCAGGTCTGGTCCAGACATTCCTAAAAGGCAGATCACCCCAAGCAGTCCAAACATCCATGCCTCCTGTAGACCAATGCCCGACTGATGACTGACGTCAACGACTGAGTATATCACCTCCAAATGGGTGAGTCAATGTAGGATCGTCGTCACTACTATATCCGTTAGTGTCAGGGGAGGGGAGGGACCTCAGGGGCGGCAGGACGGAGTAGAGTCTCCGAATGTTGTTCTGCCTGAAAGGTAGCGGGCCGAAGTAGCTCGCCAGGAGAGACGCTCTGCTGCGAAGCCCGAACGAGGGTGAGTACATCGGGAAGCTTCGTGCTGAATAGCTCGATGGCGCGTTGGGCATCCTGGCTTAAGGGATGCTTTTTATTGGAGGCGATGCGCTGAAACATCGGCAGCGCCCGCGGATCACGCAGGCGGCAGAGTCCATAGATTGCCGTGAACTGCACCTGGGGGTCGGCATGGCCGAATGCCTCGCTCAGCACCGCGAAGGCTCGCGAGCCCTCCTGGTCCAGCATATATTCGACTCCGACACGCCGCACTGCGGCGATGGTGGCTCCGATATAGAAGTCTATGATCGCCTCCGATCGATTGAGCCGATAGTCGGCAAAGGCGGTAAAGGGAAATACGGAGCGGCAGACCGAGAGGCTTTCAAAGTGCGGGTGTGAGAGAAAGAGCATTCTGGCGAACAGCTCCTGCGGCAGGATGTGATGAAAGTCTCCCAGCACACGCATGGCATAGATGCTCAACGCGAGTCCCCACGCCCCCTTTTCAGGTTCCCTTAGCTCCAATGAGCGTAGAGCCTCCTCCAGCAGTCCCTGAATTCGTTGCGGCCCCACTTTGCGCAGGCATTCGTCCAGATAGCCCTCTGCCTCCCGACGCACCTCTGAGCTGGAATGCTGCTCGAGAAGGGCAAAGAGGCCCTGCGTGTCGCCGAGATCGTAAAGCAGTTTGGCGGCTGACACTGCCCTGAGGCCTTTTTCGCGCAAAGCGATTTTTCGAAGCCCGTTCCAGCATCGCGGGCTGTTCGCCGCGAGAATCTTCACTGCCGCATTATGCCTCTCCGGTGACTCGCGCTGCAGGTCGCGCAACGCTTTGCGCAGACTCCACCATCGTCTGATTCCATTGCCTGGCTGACCGGATTGAAGGGCGAACTGTGGCTCGGGGGCGTCGCTCATGCCGCGCCCTCCCCGCCCTGAGCCGGTCGCAGAAGCAGCTCTGGAGCCGAGTCCTGAACCGTGAACGGCACGGGCCTGAGAAGAGTCTCGGGATGCGCCTCAGCGATGGAACTGCCGCGGAGAAGTGTCATCATCTCGGGATTGCTCTGACGGATGGCGGAGATCGCCTGGATCGCGTGATGCACCAGCGGGCTGTCGGGGTTAGAGGCGATCGGCTGGAGATGGGAAACCGCGCGTGGATCGCCCAATTTGCCGAGAGCTAGAATCGCTGTCCCTACCACCTCTACTTGTAAGTCTGAGAGAGCTTCCAGGAAGAGCGGCAGGCTCTCCGTCCCTAGAAACACGATCAGCGTCAGCGCCGCCTCCTCGCGTACGGCCTCACCGATCTCCCGCGCTATGGGCTGCGAAGGCGGGAGATGCATATGGCGGGTCAGGTGGAGCGCCTGCATCAGCTCAGGCAGAGCGATTTTGGCGTCGGGCCCATCGATCCGGCGCAGCGCCCGCATTGCAGAGATGCAGAGGGCGAGCGCCTCCTCCGTCTCCTGAAGCTCCTGCGTCGACCGCAGAGAGCGCAGAGATGCTGTAAGAAGGCTGCGAACCAGCGCGGGCAGACGCGCATCGATAAAGAGTGGACTCACGTTGGGGCTGGCGTCCGTCGTAATAGAGTTGAGCCGGACTGCCGCCTCACGTGAGATGCGGTTCACCCACTGCTGCACCTGCTGCACAGCTTGGGCTGCTGCCTGTGTCGCATCTGGGCCGCCACGAAGCAGCGTCGTCAGCTTTTCCAGCAGGCTGCCCTGCGGACGGCACTCCTCCAGAACTCCAAGGAATCGCCGGCCGTTCCGTTCCCCCCAGACGAACAGCGTCTCCGCCGCCTGTGACCTGACCTCCGCGGAGACGTCTGCGAGCAGCTCCCAGCAGACGGCCTGAACTCTCTCCGCTTGCGTCGAACAACGGACCTGAAGGTGCGAAAGGTGCCGCAGCGAAGCCAGCTTGACACCCGTCTCCAACGGACTCGCGAGCATTGAGCACAGCAGATCAAGGAATAGGCCAGTGGGCCGGGGGGCATTCACGAGCATGACGAACGCTGTCTGAACGGACTGTGGAGAGTGGCGCGCGTCGCTGCGAAGTGAGGCAAAGCTCCTGGCGAGCTCATCAAGAGTATCGTAGAAGCGAGGGTGTCCGGTCGTTGCGAGCAGCTGAAGCGCGGCCTCCGTGCTGTAGCCCGCCTGAATGGATTCGACTATCGCCTCCCCGTTCGCCTTCGGCGTCCCGAGCAGTGAAAGGGCATGAGGCACGGCGTTGCGTACAGACAGGCTGCTGTCGCGCAGACAGGGCACAACCGCCTGGAAGCTTGCCTCACCAGGGATCAACTCCAGAGCTCGAATGGCCAGCATTCTGCGCGCTGGGTCTGGATCGCGCAACAGAACTGTCAATTTGCGCATCGCTAGCTGCCCAAACGCGGCGACGGTGCCTGGGAACAGGTTAGGCATCTGCGGAGCGTAGGCGATGAGAGTATCCAGCGCCGTCGGGTCGCGAAGGCCAGCCAGAATGCGGCAGATCACATGAACGCGCGGACTAAAATCGGGTGCTGGCTCCTTGTGGCTCATCCCATTGACTGCTGTCAGCTTGGTCGCGTGGTCGCTCGCATCAAGATCTGGAATTGAGTTGAGGACGTACGACCATTCAGGAAGCGTCGGCCAGAATGAGATCAGCTCCCTTGTGGCGTCGGGCGGGCCTATGGTGAGGAACGCCAGTTCCAGGAACTCCGCGGTCTCGGGGGATACGATCACGACTCTATTGATGCCATCGAGCAGGGTCGCCATTCCTCGGGGATTCCCGAGCCGGTGCAGAGCAACGGCCGCGGCGAACTGGCTGCGTGGGGAGGCCTGGCGCACGAAATGGAAGCGCAGACAGAGAGAAGCGACGTCACCGGCGTTCACCATCGCCTCGATCGCCTCTGCCCGTTCTCTAGGGTCGGCAGAACCCAACCCAGTTCCCGCCTTCCAGACACGAGCTTGCGCCAACGCATTCTCCCACATGCCCGCCATGCTCGCCCCCTCCTCTCGCGTAGGCTAGTCTCAGCGTATTATAGCACTTTCGGAAACCACTAAGGCAGGAATTCGCCGCTGAGGAGAGGAATGGTAGGCCCGGAGCCACACTCTTGGCGGACACCCTTATTTCGATGCAACTTCATGACCCTGGACTTTGGACATCGCACGTGTGGAGCAGCCCGCAGAGCTTGATGTCCGGCATTCACGAAAACCGAGTAGCCTTTCCATGAACAGAACTCTTCCCGCCATTCTCACTCTCATTTGCTGCGTGCTTCAGAGCGTCGCCCGAGCGGAAATTCGGCATGTTGCCGTCACAGGGGATGACGCTGGGTCAGGGACAGCCAGCAACCCATGGCGGATCATTAAGCACGGGGCGGATACATTGAAGCCCGGTGATACGCTGCTCATCGGGCAGGGGCTCTATCGTGAGAGTGTCGAGCTCAAGCATGGCGGCACTCTCCGGGCCCCGATAGTCGTCGCGGCCCAACCAGGCACTCACGTTATCGTCTCCGGCGCGGATCGGCTTGGCGGCGGATGGAGCAGACCGGCTGGCGCGGAGATACGCGGAAGCGGCGATGTCGGAGATGCGGAGATCGAGGCCAGCGTTCGGCCCACATGGCTGACGGCGGCCGGGCCCATCTCCTACGTGCATGTGCGCGGGCTTACCTTTCGCTATGCGTCCAATCACGCGCAACGAGGCGCCTTCTCCATAGGACAGGGGCAGGGCAGAGAGTCACCTTCCGTTTCGAGAGGATGGTTGGTCGAGGACTGCGTTTTCGAGCGAACCAACGGCGCAGGCGCTTCCTTTTCGGGGAGGGGATATCTCTTCCGCCGATGCCTCTTTCAGGACAACGGGCAACTGGGCTTTGGAACCTCGCGCTGTCACGATACGTGCATGGAGGAGCGCGGCATCTACCGCAACAACTTGGAGGGCTATTCGACGGGGTGGGAGGCGGGCGGTCTGAAGGTGACGATGTCCCGTAACTTCGTCTTCAGCGGTTGTCGTGCGGTGGACAATCGAGGCGTGGGCATCTGGTTCGATATCGGCAAGGAAGCTCCGGAGGTGAAGAACTGCTACATCGCCGACAACGACGAGGCGGGCATCTTTTTTGAAATCTCATTCGGCCTGCATGCCCACGACAACCTGATTGTTAACAACGCCAATAACGGGGAGAGTCCGGGCGGCTCCTGGGGATATGGAGGCATTACACTCTCCTCCTCCGAGGACTGTGTCATCGAGCATAACACGTACGGCGCGCCGTGGCGAAGCAAAAGCAAGCAGGTAAGCCGGATCGCGGAGTTTACTGCTGCCTCCGGCATTCAGGATACATCTCGGGTGGCAGACCCCCGGTTCGCCGATGTTCAGGCGGGCGACTATCGCCTTCTTCCTGGTTCTACCGCGCTTGCGATGAAGGCAGGCCGCCGCGAACCGGCTGCTCGGCCATGAACAGAGCCACTCGCGCGTCTTTTTGGCTCGATCCCCGAGCACTATGCGTGTTCGCTCGTCTTAGGCCGAGCATGCGATGCCACTTGCTGTTAGCAGGCGGAATAGTCTTCCTGGTGGGATGTGGAGGCTGGCACATTGGAGGCCTGGGAAAAGCGGCCCCGCCGAAAAGGGATTCTGCTGCGACGGATGAGCCGGTAGGATCTTTGACTCCCACCGCTCGCATTCGCCCTGACTGCCCCATTCGCATCGGCGGAGTCTACACGCTTGGCCTGAGTGTGGCAGGCGGGGAGATGGAAGACTCGGCTGCGAAAGGGGTCAAGCTTTCGGACGCCAACCGTGACTGGATGGCCGCTCACTGCGACATGGCGGCACTGAGCCCCAATACGCTTGCGCCTGACACTTTTCCCATCCTCCGTAAGAAGCAGCCGCTTTTCACTCCGCTCCTCTACCTTCTTGCCTCGACGCTCTACGAACAGCCCAACCGCAAAGGGAGCGTAGGGGGATGGCAGCCCTCCATGTCGGCATGGACACTGCGCGACAGGAGCGGCAAAGAGGTGCCGCATCCGGATGCGGGCGCGCACTGGATGGATTTCGGGGACGTCCGTTGGGCCGCACATTGGCGAAAGCAGACCGACAGCTTGATGCGGCAGTTCGGGGCCCACGGCGCGGTCGCGGCGGAGATGCCGCAGGGCAACACCTTTGTCGGCGAGGATTTAGCGAAGTACACAACGCCGGAGGATAGAGGGAAGGCGACGGAGGACTGGCTGCGCGCTGTCCACGATCCGTCCAAGTTTTATCTGCTTCCCTCTTCGCTCGGCTTCGAGCAGCCGGTGGGCCGCTCAACTCCTGCCATCCCCCCCGGTGCCGCCGAGCCTGGTCTTCCCGGCCGCTACTGGGATCAGTTCTACACTCTTTTAGACGGTGCCTGGAGCGAGGGCTGGGTGCATCCTTACTGGTCGGAGGAGACGCTCCCCGACATCTACTGGGAACTTCACATGGAGGCCGCTGAGCGGGCTGCTCGCACGGAACAGGTCTTTATAGTCTCCACGGCTTACCGCGACGATGATGAGCTTGAGTACGCTCTAGCCAGCTACCTGCTCGTCGCCAAACGTCAGGCGCGGCTTGCCTTTCAGCCTATGCCGCTCCGTCCCGGTCAGCCAGCCAACGCCGGACTGAGCCTCGCTGTTCTGCGGCGTGAGTTGACCGACAAAGCCGCTTACTTCGACGCTCCCCTAGGCGTAGCCCTTCAGGATCGGCATCAGATCAGCATCAGCGGAGGGGCGGTCTGGAGGCGAGCCTATCAATTCGGGGACGTCTACGTCAACTCCAACGATCGCACGGAAGCCGTCGTCAAGCTTGGTGGACCGATGCTAAACCCGCGCGGCCAGACCGTCCAGTCGTTCACCCTGCTCCCACACACTGGAGCCATTCTTCACTATCCCCCAAACAAGAAAAAATAGATCTGCGTTGCTGCCAGCTGCGGAGAGGGAGATTGCTGGCAGATGATCTAGTTGCGGCGCAGGACTTTTCCAGGGAGGGCATAGGAGGGACAGCTATCGCTCTTGACGGCGGCGCCGTTGACGAATACCCAGGGCAACCCAGTAGGGAAGCGAAGGGGATCGTCGAAGGTGGCAGTGTCGGAGATAGTCTTTGGATCGAAGAGCACGATGTCGGCCGCATTGCCGGTCAGAAGCGAGCCGCGACGATTCAGGCCCAGACGCGCGGCGGGGGCACCGGTCATCTTATGGATTGCAGCAGCCAGAGTCAGAATCTTCTCTTCACGCACATATCGACCAAGCACCCGAGGGAAAGTCCCGTAGAGACGAGGGTGAGTTTTGCCGGGCAGGTGCAGGCCGTCGCTGCCGACCATCTGTCCTGGCCAGCGGAGGATCCCACGCACATTCTCTTCGTGCGCGGCGTGGTGGACGAAGCAGGCCCGCAACTCCTCTTCCGCCAGAAGCGCGCAGACTAGCTCCGCAGCGCTCATGCGGCGCGCGAGCGCGATTCGGTCGAACGACTGGCCCTCGAATGGCAGGTTGGCGGCGCACTCCACGCCGACCAGTGCGTAGCGGCTCCAGTCGATGGGCAACGCTGCCAGTTCAGCCACGATTTGAGCACGAGCCTGCTCCTCGGAGAGACGGCGCAGGATGGCGTCAGGCCCTCCTGCCGTCGCCCAGGCGGGAAGCAGCGACTGAATGAAAGTTGAGCCCGCGGTGTAAGGGTAGGTGTCGCAGGTGACGTCGATGCCGCCCGCTCGCGCCCTGTCCAGCCGCTCCAGCATCTGCGGGGCGCGGCCTGCGTTGTTGGGGCCATTCATCTGAAGGTGGGCGATCTGCACCGGCACCCCGGCCTCCTGCGCGATCGCGAGGCTCTCGTCCGTTGCGGAGAAAATGCTCTCCCCATAGTCACGTTGATGGGTGGCAAAAAAGCCCGCCAGCCGACAGAGAGTGACCAGCTCCTCACGGGCCGCCGACCGCATCGGCGCGTACCAGATGCCGGTGCTCAGCCCCCAGGCGCCCTCCTCCATGCCTTGCCGTACCATCGACGACATCAGCTCCAGTTCCGCTGCCGTGGAGGGCCGCTCCTCCATCCCCATCGCCGAGACTCGCACAGAGCCATGCGGGATGAGATAGGCGATGTTCGCACCGATGCCCTGCGTCTCGAATCGAGCCAGAAACTCTGCGACCGTCCGCCATCTCCAGTCGACTCGGGGCCGGGTGCTGCCGTCTGCTTCCGTGATTTCACCGCTGTCGTCCCCGAACAGCCCGGCGATGTACTTGCGCTGAATCTCCAGACCTGCATCGTTGATTGGCGCAAAGCCAAGGCCACAGTTCGTGAAGACCTCCGTGGTGACGCCCTGCATGATCTTCGGCAGATGCTCCGGCCGGGCGAGGAGAGCGATGTCGGCGTGTGTATGGATGTCGATGAATCCAGGAGCGACAATCATGCCGGTCGCATCCACAGTCTGCGCCGCCCGAACCTCTGCCGGAATGGCGCCAATCTCGGTGATTGTGTCGCCGACGATCCCGACATCTGCCGCGAATCCCTCTCGGCCTGTGCCATCGAGGACAGTGCCATTTCGGATAAGAAGATCGAACATAGCTCCCCCTAATTTGCGGCAAGGCAGGCAATCCGTTGCCTCTCACAGTCGCTTCAATGCACACGATCCGAGTTACTCTCTTCCAGTCAGGCGAGCAGCTCTTCGGGCTTGAACCAGAGGGCGATCTCAGACTGCGCGGTTTCGAGGGAATCGGAGCCGTGAACCAGGTTAGTCTGGATTTCGGTGGTGAAGTCGCCGCGAATGGTGCCAGCGACCGCCTCGAACGGCTTTAGCGCGCCGATCATGTTGCGGCAGAGCTTGATCGCATCGCCCGCTTCCCAGACCATAGCAACGACTGGGCCGGAGATCATGAAATCCACCAGTTCGCCGTAGAAGGGCCGTTCTCGATGCACGGCGTAGTGGGCCTCGGCCAACTCGCGGCTCGGATGCAGCATCTTCAAAGCGACGAGCCGCAACCCGCGAGTCTCGAAGCGCCGGATAATCTCCCCCGCCAGCCTGCGCTCCACGCCGTCCGGCTTGACCATCACAAAAGTTCGCTCTGTAGCCATCTGTTCCCCCATCGGCAGATTAAGTTTTCACGCAGGCGAGCAGCAGGGACAGTCCCTCTGCAGCCTCTGACCGGCGCGTCGGAGTATAGCACCGGGAGTGCTTTCGCGTCAACCGAAAAAACGACAATTGACAGCCGGCAGAGAGCGCGTTACAATACCTGGAGAAATGTGCTTGCCCGCGCCTTCCTGGAGATGGCGTCGAAACGCTGCCCCGGCCGGTCACGTACAAAGTATCATATAGGCTCAGGCAGGGAGAGAGGGAATTCATGTCTCGATTTAGACTTGCGCCAATGGGATCGCCAATGGGTGCACCCTCCTCCGCGACCGCCCCGCTGAAATGGATGGCTGCGTTTGGGGTCGCCCTGCTCGGAATGGGCGTGCTGGCGGGATGGCTGCTCGGCAGGCATCAGGAGAAGTCCGCCGAGAGCTATCGCGACACAGGCGCGATAATCCTTCAGATGCAGAAGCTGGGACAGCTGCACACGGCCTCCTTTAAGGAGAGCGATGTGCTGACTCAGGAGTCTTACGCGGAGCCAAATCGGCTGGTCAAAGTGCTCCCCGGCGGGTCTGAAATCTACCACTGGGCGACTCATAATCAGGCGCTAGTGACGGCGGATGGGACGGTGGAGGCGGGCATGGATCTCTCTCTCATCACCGACAAAGACGTGCAGCAAGTGAAGCAGCCTGATGGCACCACGCGGCTGCGGGTGCATCTGCCGCCTGTAATCGTATATCTCCCCAACGTCCATGTTCACGTCGAGCACAGTCAGTCCGGCCCCTTCTGGCACGACGAGAACATCGTGCCAAAAGCGCAGGAGACGGCTGCCCGCCTCTTTCAGGAGGCCGCAGAGAAGGCCGACATTCGCGGCAAAGCCCGTGCAAACGCCCTTGAGACTCTGCAGCACACCTTTCAGACTCTCGGCGTGAAGAACATCGAGTTCATCTTCTAACGCTCCCTCGCATGGGTGAAGCGTCTTCGTTTCACCCATGCGACAGCCGCTCGAACGAGAAGCAAACCCCCTCACGAAACTGCAAGCCTACTCCGCCTTATAGTCGCGCCATAGCCATTTCAGGCTGGCGGGCAGTATCGCGAAGCCGTGCGTTCCGCTATGGCCCCCATGTCCGAACTCGAACTTATAGTCATAGCCCTTGAAGGCAAGCGCCTTCGCCATCGACTGATTTGCCAGCGGCCAATTTCCGTACGGGTTGTCGAGATCGTTGTCGCCGTCCTGAAGGAAGACTCGGATCGGCTTCTTGTCCATCCTGCGAATCATGAACGGATAGTTGTGAGCACCCTCGATGCCCGTTTTGCCACCTGCCAGGTCGGTGTAGCTGCCGATCCAGGAGAGCACTTTGCTGAACTGATCGGGGCGGAACCATGCGGCGGTAAAAGCGCAGGAGGCTCCGCTGCTCAGCCCGGCCACTGCGCGACTCGCCGCGTCATGCCGCAGCTTGTAGGTCTTCTCCACTTCCGGCAGCAGCTCCTCGAGAAGGAAACGAGAGTACTGATCCGATACCGTATCGTATTCGAAGCTACGCTCGCTGTTGCCACGCTTGATGGCAGGATCCGTCAGGTTGCCCGGATTGACGAAGACGGCGATAGTCACCGGCATATCGCCTTTCGCGATGAGGTTGTCGAAGACCGTCGGCACTCTCCCCTGATATCCTTGCCCGTCCTGGAAAATCATGACGCAGGCGGGCTTGTCGGGTGTGTACTGCGAAGGCACATAAATCCACCAGCTGCGGTCGGTGTGATCGAAAACCTGGCTTGCAAAATTCGGCATTTTCGTCACTTTGCCTTTAGGGACATCGGCTTTCTCGTGATTGTCGGGGTCGTCCGGGTAGCTCTCTTTCGGCGGCTGTGCGGCTGCCTGAGGAGCTGGTGTATTTCTAATCAACTTCTCAGTCTGTGTCTGTCCGAGGGACGGCGTGGTACAGGCAAACAGGGCAAACACCGTGAGTGCAAGACTTGTCTTCATGGTTGCATAACTCCTCCATACGTTGACTGCGGCGGTCGGAGCCAGTGAATTTCAGAAGCCCATTCACTCCGCATTTCCCAGCTATATTTGCTTTAGCCGCATCAGACTCCTTCCCTACTCCGACTTCACAGTTGCTTTTCGCTACCAACTGGTCGTGTCAACGCTGCCAACGTAAGCAACGGAAGGATTTCCGCTGCGTCAACGCTGCGGAATGAGGGAGTGCCTGCAGAGCCTTGCTTAGGTTAGAAAAGACTATATTATTCGCAAAGGCAGAAGTTGTCCGGAGATAGTGCTTCAGGTTGGCACGGCGGGGCTATGTGTGGAGATTGTTGGAAAAATCGAGTCGTACTGCTCATAGGACAGGGCCGGAGGGAGCCTCCGGCCCTGTCGAATTCGGGTAGTGTGTTTTCAGCTTATGGCGGATTCGCCGTCCTCACCTGTGCGGATGCGGATGACCTCAGCGACCGGAATCAGAAAGATTTTTCCGTCGCCGATCTCGCCGGTGCGGGCCGCTTCGACTATCGCGTTGGCGATCGTGCGCGCCTCGGAGTCCGGAACCACGATCTCGATCTTCACCTTCTGAAGCAGGTTGACGGTGTACTCCGCTCCCCGGTACGTCTGAGTGAAGCCCTTCTGCTTGCCGGAGCCGCGCACTTCCGTGACGGTCATGCCCTTGATGCCAATCTCGGAAAGGGCAGCCTTGACATCTTCCAGTTTCTGTGGGCGGATCAGCGCCTCTACTTTTATCATCTAGTCCACCTCTCAGCCTTTGCTCTGCGAGACGAAGCATTCCGTTCGCCGGTTGGGGATGGCCGGTCTCTTCCCGCAGCGAATCCGATGAGCTGGACGCTGCGGGAATCTCTCCGAGCCGACTGCCGGTAGTTTGTCCCGGCGTTGCTTACTTGTTACGTGCCGGAGCGAGGGAATGTTCTCGCTCGTCGGAGGCACGATGCTATCCTGGCTCCTGGGGTATGGCATTCACCGCCCCATGCGGGGTAGCAGAAGGCGTCATGACAAACTCGGGATAGGCGGGAATGCCGTGCTCGTGGAGATCCAGCCCTTCCAGCTCTCCCTCTTTCGAGACACGCAGCATGCGTATCGCTTTGAGCGTGTACATCATGGCCATCGCGACGATGAACGTCGCTGCTGCGATGATCAGGTTGCCGATGACCTGCGCCATGAGCAGCGAAGTGCCGCCCCCGTAGAACAGACCCTTGAAAACGGCTGAATGATCTACGCCGGTTGGGGTGGAGGCGCCATAAGTGCCGGTGGCGAAGAGGCCCAACGACCAGGTGCCCCAAATTCCGCAGATGCCGTGAACCGGAACGGCGCCGATTGGATCGTCGATGCGAAGCCACTCCAACAGGTTCACTCCCATGACGACCACGATGCCAGCCACTGCCCCGATGGCGAGTGCTCCCGCGGGGGAGACCCAGTAACAGGGGCAAGTGATCGCGACGAGGCCCGCCAGGAAGCCGTTGATAGTGAAGCCCAAATCCCATTTTTTCGTCTGCGGATAGGACCAGAGCATGGCGAGTAGCCCTGCCGAGCAAGCTGCAAGCGTGGTATTGGCCGCAACCCGACCAATGCCCTGGAAGTCCATCGCAGAAAGTGTGCTTCCGGGATTGAAGCCGTACCAGCCAAACCAGAGTATCAGTCCGCCCGATGCGGCGATTACAAGGTCGTGGGGAAGCATCGCTCCGCCGCCATCCCGCTTGAATCTGCGTCCCAACCGCGGCCCGAGTGCGATGGCTCCGGCGAGGGCGATGACGCCGCCGATGGTGTGGACGACGGTGGAGCCTGCAAAGTCGTGGAAGCCTGTGCCAAGGGATGGCAGGAAATTTCCGGCGCTCCCCATTGTGGCGAGGAAGCCGTCCGGGCCCCAGGCCCAGTGGCCTATGATTGGGTAGATGAATCCGGAGACGCCGAAGCTGTATAGGAGGTCTCCGATCCATCCTGTGCGCCCGATCATGGCTCCTGAAGTGATAGTCGAACAGGTGTCGGCGAAGGCGAACTGGAACAGCCAGTGCGCCATAAGGGCAACGCCCGTGGCCTCGTAGGTCTCAGGTGCTCCCTGCAGGAAGAACCAGTGGGTTCCGATGAAGCCGTTGCCGTGGCTGAACATGAAAGCGTAGCCCCATGCAAAGAAAAGAACTCCGCACAGGCAAGTGTCGACTATGCACTCCATCAGGACATTGACGGTCTCGCGGGAGCGGCAGAAGCCCGCCTCGAGCATGGTAAATCCGACCTGCATGGCAAATACCAGGAAAGCGGCTATCAATGTCCAGACCGTATTGATCGGATTAATGACCGCATCAGGCTTGATGCCGGCTGCGCCATCGGCATGGGCCGCCCCGCCTGACAACGCGGAGTAGAGCGCGAATACCATCAGCAGAATGGCGACCGCACCGATTTTCCCGACCATAACCGTCATGGCGAATCGACGCCATTCCGAGTCTTTCATGCGCTGGGCGAGACGAACGAGTTTTTGGTGGCGTGTTAACTTCTCTGGTCTCACAGTGATTCCCCTCCTCAAGAGCTACCTGAATTTTGGACTAGCCATTCAGGCTTAGAGTGGACAGGACTCAGCCTGCCGCGTGAGTGCCAATCGCATCCCACGCTGGAAACGATCGGATAGAGTAGGTGGAGTTAAGGAAACGCCTGTTTCCAGGGCAACATCAATGTTGCATCAAAAGAACACTTAGCAAGGCCACATAAAATTTGGTCAGAAGGCGTTTGGCCTGCTGTTTGAGAGGAGGGCAGTGGTGTTGGCTGCCCTCCTGTGAAACGGATTTCGTCAGAACTTGAAAACTTCACCGAGGGTGAATGTGTCCTGATCCTTCACGCCGTTGCTGCCCGCTCCGAAGAGTGGATTATTGGCCGAGTCATGCCTGAACTCAAGACGCGAGATGAGCTGGCCCTTGAAGCTGGTGTACTCCGCGGTCAGTGTCGCGCTCTGCAGCTTGGTGTAGCCGCCGCCCAGTCGCAGGCCGACGCCGCCGGTACCGGGAATGTCCTCGAACTGCTCGAGGCGTCCCGCAAAGGCGAAGTGCGAAGTGGCCTGGTAGCGGGCATAGGCCGCGCCGGACAGCCATGTGCCGGACGATTTGACGCCGTAGACGTCTCCGGCGGCATGCGCATAGTCCAGTTCGCCCGCGATCTTAAGCTTGCTCGTGATCTGGTAGGTGGGCTGAAACTCCGCCAGGTTGATCGTGATGTTACCGGCCCCCTTCGAGGTGATGAAGGTCGTGCCGCCCAGCGTAGTGGTAGGAAGCCCAGCCGGGAAGGCCGGGGTCACCGGAATATAGTTGCCGAAGGCTCCGGTCCCCTCCGCTCCGCCCATGTAGGTGAAGTTCGCTGTGAGCTTGGCGTTGGGTTTCCAGGTCAGCTGCGCGATGAAGGACTTCGCGTCGTTGTCGTCTGCAACATTGTTCCAGCCGTTGACGCCGAAGAGCGTCAGAGTCAGCTTGGGATTGACCGGAAAGGCCGCTCGAATTCCGGCATGGTAGAACGGAATCGCGTACTGAAAGCCGAAGCTGCGCGTGTAGTTGTCGTTGCTGCTGCTCTCGATGACCTCGTAGCCGAAGGGCGTGACGAATTTGCCGAAGTCGATCGTCACGTCCCGGCCCATGATGTGCGGCGTGTAGGTCAGGAACCCCTGCTGAAGGTACTGCCAGTTGCTCGTGCCGCCCGGCTCGGTCGCATGAACCAGCCGAGCCGTGTCGCCGCCGGTGAGAGTCGCCGTGATGCCCAGCGGAAACCCTTTGCCTGGAACTCGGACGATGTTTATTTCGCCGAGGCTGAAGCTGGGGTCACGATCGTTGATGTCGAACGAATGCCCAAAGTTGTCCACGCCTATGATCTCGCCGGTCGGGCTGCCTACGGTGGAGACGCCGGTGAAGGGCGTGTTGCCCGCACCGCGCGGCGCACGTACGTTTATCCCGTAGTAGAGATCGACTAGACCGGTGATGGAGACGGAGCCGGGAGCCGGCGCGGGAGGCGCAACGGGGGCAGTCGCAACCTTTGCGTCCTGAGTTTTCGCCGGATCGGGCGATTTGGTGGGATCAGGCTTGGGCGTGTCCTGAGCCTGGCCGGCGACTGCCGTCCATCCGAGCAGTGCGCAGGTGAGCGCCGAAACCATGGGGCGGGAAAGGCGGCCCGCGATGCGATTCGAGCGATGGGGGCGCAGGGCTGTATCTGGTGTTGCCAGTCCATTGCCTGCCCGGCGGCTCTGTGCGCAGCGGGAGAAGCGGTTCGCGCGGAGGGAATTCCAGTTCACTGAGGGTTGTCCTCCTTATGAGAATCAAGGCGGGAGTAGACCGAACCCGCTCTTGATCCAGACATTGCCGGGAGAGGAGGGATCGGAATGAAATAAGCGGGCGACAGCAGGCGTCGTCCCGCGAACGTCCAGGCAATCTGAAGCAGAATGGCGCCGGGCAACATAGTTACGCAGCCAAGAAGCCAATCACACGGAGAACAGAATTTGGGACTGTAGAAATGCAACGACAGAGTTGCGGGAGGCAGTATGAGGTTTGTTTACCGGAGAGAGCAACCCTGCTTCTACGGCGAGACACATTTGCCCGGGAGGGCTTTGGAGTGGAACTTCAAGGCAACTTAGCCAGGAAGCTCCTGCACTGCACAGACTACAGAATACCCGACACTAGTAGAAAATTGCAATAGGAACCGAGCAGGTTATGAAAATAGTTCTGTTCTTCACGATCGATCGGCGCGCGAACGTCGGGCGCTGCTTCCCGGCATAGCAACATCTTCGGTCAGCAAAATCGCCTCCGCGATCTCCCGCAACGGCTTGCCGGTAGCGAGGGCCTGCGCGTGCAGGCGGCGATATGCCTCCTGATCGCCCAGTTCGTGTCGGTCCATCAAAATTCTCTTCGCACGCCCAACAATGCGGTTGGACTCGATCTGCTCCTGCGCAGTATCGAGAGCTCCCTCGAGCGCCAGCATCTCGCGGTAGCGAGTTATAACGATCTCGATGGTCGGCTGAAGCTCCTGCTTCCTGAACGGCTTGACGAGGTACGCCTGCACTCCTGCACGATTCGCTTGCTCCATCATCGGGACATCGCTGTAGGCTGTGAGAAGCATCACGGGGCAAAGACGCTCTTTGCTCATGATCTCCGCCGCC
>JANXLO010000255.1 GCA_025355115.1 Chthonomonadaceae bacterium | reverse complement strand
TGCGGCGGAGGAGACGCTATACGTCGGGAACGATATGTACCGGGACGTGTATGGCGCACAGCAGGCGGGCATGAAGGCCGTCATGTACAGCTCCCCGCAAGGCGACAAAAGCTATTCAGGCGTTGCACCGGACTACACCATCACCGACTATAGCGAGCTGTTGACCATACTGGGCATTGCGACGGCGTGACAGGCGACCACGACCCTGAAAGTCATAAGTGCTCTTCACTGTTGTGGCGACGGTCGAGGAAGGTTTGAAGTAGGAGGCAGGCGGCCATGCTGTCTATTGTCTTCTTGCGCTCGTCGCGGCGACGGTCGGCGGCTATGAGCACTCGCTCGGCCTGTCGTGTGGAGAGCCGCTCGTCCTGCAGGCTGATCGGGATGCGCACATTGCTGCGGAGCACCGCCACGAACGCCTCGATCTTTTCGGCCTGAATGCCCCTCGATCCGTCCATCATCAGCGGCAACCCGACGACGATCTCGCTGACCTTGCTGTCTGAAATCAACTGGCGCAGGGCTGCCATGTCGCGCTTGTGGCCCTCCTGCCGCCATATCGTTACGCCGGGAAATGCCATAGATCCCGTCTCGTCACTCATCGCCACCCCAATGGTCTTCTCGCCTACATCCAGAGCCAAAATTCTGCTCATTGCCGTCTCCTCGTATTCAGCTTGCCGCGATCCATCGATGCTCGGCAGGAATGAGATTCGGCGGAGTGAACTCCTCCGCTGAATGACCTACGGCCCAGTTTCCTTCGGAAACAATGCGTTCTGCCAGGGGCAGGGAGTTCACCCGGCGGCTTCAGCGCTGCGGGGTCCGCGCTCCAGCAGCCATGCGTTCAGAGCTACGCCCGCCGCGCAGAGGGGAGGCAGGCTCAGCGCCAGGCGCCAGTCCACTCCGACGTTTGCCAGTGCCCCTACTGCCCAGGGGAAGAGGGCCACGCCTATGTTTCCCGATGCGGAAATAGCGCCGAACACCGTGCCCGCTGCCTCCGGAAAGCGCTCGCCGCCCTCCGCAAGGATCAGGCTGTAGATCCCCCCGAAGCAAAGTCCTGTCAGCAGCACCCAAACCATTACGACTGGCGGAGTGTGTCCGAGAAGTGTCAAAGTAGCGCAGACAGCTCCGGCGGTGGCCAAACGACGACGCAGAGGAAGCAGGGGAATGCGACCCAGCAGCCAGCCTGTCCAGAGTCGTCCCGCTGTCATGCCGCCCCAGAACAGACTGACGATCAGGCCCGACCATCTCAGACCTCCCGGCAATCGCTCGAAATAGGTCGGCATCCAGGAGAAGAACCCCACTTCCGCTCCCGCATACAGAAGCTGAGCAAAGCACAGTGCGCCGACGATTGGAGACCTGAGAGTAGCGAGGAGCGCTCCAGGGGTCGGAGCGGCTGCGAGTGCGGAAGGGCGTGGCATCGGCAGACAGATCAGCACCGCGCCCATCACCACGACGCACGCCGCAAGCCCGAAATAGAGGAGCCGCCAGTCCGTCCCTCCTTGCAGAAAATGCTGTGCGAGCGCCGGGCTGAGAACCGCGCCCGCGCCAAAGGCAATCTGCATGGCGTTCAGAACCACTGCTCGACGTTCCGGAAACAGGTCGGAGAGGGCCGCGTTCATCACCGACTGCATCGCCGCGCTGCCTGCACCGATCAGCGGAGCTGCCATCAGCGCCAGCCCGAACGAAGCCGCCGAACCGCAGCAGAGCAGGCCGAGCGTGTAGAGGCCGATGGCGATCAGCAGCACAGGTTTGCGCCCGAAGCGGTCGGAGAGCCATCCCGTCAGGAGGACGCCCGCCACCGCCCCCAGAAAGCTCGCCGGAAAGAGTCGCCCCTTCACTTCGATGCCCAGGTGAAACGTCCGCCCAACCGCTGGGAGCAGCACTCCCAGCCCGCTGATGTACATCGCATACAGCAGATTCAGGACTGCTGCAACCGCGAATATCGCGTTGCGCCCCCGCTTCGCTGACTCCAATAAACCGTCTATCTCCGTCTCGCCGATAACTCTCTCCCTGCCCTCACAATGACCGATGCAGTATACCCCATACGCCTATGCCATGCTTGGACTGGGGAAGGGGAGTGTGGGGAGCCCACAGAAGTTCACTTCGACGTCCCTTTTCAGTCTTCATGGCGTTGGGGTACCCCAGCCCCGCGAGGTTTCGGATATTCATTGCTGACAGTCTTGCCGTGCATTCGTAATACATGGATGGAATGATGCATTGAGACATTGTAAGAGAGGGAAAATAGTGCTGACGAACGCTCAAAAAGAGGGGTTGATGCATGCCGCATTGGAGCAGGCGAGCAAGGGAATGGCGAAGGGCGAAGTGCCGATTGGATGTGTGCTGGCCAGGGGAGAAGGAGCGGAACTGCGCATTGTGGCGCGGGGACACAATCGAGTCAATGCGCTGCAACGCAGAATCGCGCACGCCGAGATCGTAACTTTTGAAAACGCTTCCGGGGATGGAACCTCTCCCCCTGCGTTGCCCCTGGACGCGGAGGATGCTACTCTCGTCTCGACGTTGGAGCCGTGCGTGATGTGCCTGGGCGCCGTCATGGAGGCCGGGGTAAAGTCCGTAATTTTCGGCTTGAAGGCCCCCGCGGACAACGGGACGCAACGTGTGCGGCCACCGGAAAGCCCAGAAAGCAGCGCTCCGGAGATCGAAGGGGGCGTTCTGGCGAAGGAGAGTCGCCAGCTGTTCGAGGAGTGGCTTGCAATGCATCCAGCTACTCCTCAAGCCGCCTTCGTGAGGCAACTGCTTGCTCTCACCTAACCGCCATCGTTCTGGAAAGCGCCACAGGTGACATTCGTCCATGACTCCGAATCATGCCGCGAGACAACCGACGTGAAACGTAGGGTCGTTCGCGAGAAGCAGGGAACGATTCGCTCCTGGCGGCCGTCCTACGCAAATCTTCTCATGAAGAAAGTCGCAAGAGAAAGACAGGGAATACCGAAATGAATAGCCTGATCAAAAGCAACCCAGAAATCGACGCCAAAGCCCAGCATCGGGAGGGGCCTGTCGCTCGCTCCATCGAGCAGCAGACGGCAAAACTGCCCTCAGATCTGTTCCTCTGGGCGGCCCTTGGCTCCATTGCATTCTCGCTTGTCTGCAAGGCGAAGGGCAAGAATGAGACGGCCAACTTCGTAGGCCACTGGGCGCCGACCATCCTCATTCTTGGACTCTACAACAAACTGGTCAAGCTCGAAGGCTCCGACGGACGGTAGTCTCGCGCAATCCTCAGCATTACAGGCTCTCCGCTTTCCTCTTTGGTCACATTTGGGATACACTGTCTCCAGACTTCTGAGCGGAGAGGAAAACGCGAACATGGCTTCAGACTACGGCTTCATGCTGGGGCGCAACGCCACGATGGTCTGCCTTGGGGACAGCATTACGCAGGACGCATCGGGCTATGTGAAAGTGATGGAGAACCTGATCCATGCGGGTTATCCAGAGCGCAATATTCGCATCATGAACGCTGGCGTCGGCGGGCACAAAGCGCCCGACATGCTGGAGCGTCTGGGGCGCGACGTCATCGCGCATAGGCCTGCTGTTGTCACCATCAATGTCGGCATTAATGACGTTTGGCATGGGTTCCGTGACTGGGAGCCGCACCGCGAATATCCGGAGGGTGATGGCCCAAACCGGGTGCCGCTCGAAGTCTATGAAGTGGCTGTAGGGAGAATAGTCGACGAGCTGAGAGAGGGGACGGACGCTGAGATCGTTCTCATTACGCCTACCGTCATTGGAGAGGATGTGGACGGCCAGGACATGGTCGCGAAGCGCATCCTGAGTCAATATGTCGCCGCCATGCAGCGCGTGGCGGCTTCGCGGCAGACCCACATTGCGCAGGCTCACGACGATTTCATCCAGGCCCTGCGAGCAGGCCACGCTGCCAATCCCAGTTTCCGAATGACGACCGACGGCGTCCATCTGAACGCCGTCGGAAATCATGTGCTGGCTCTTACCGTCCTGGCAACTCTGGGGTTTGCGGGCCTGCGAAGCGAATAGCTTGCCCAAGCGTTCCCGTAGGCAGGGCGACTGCCCTGCCTACTGAGATCATGCAAACCGATGCGACAACCTTCGAGCAGGGCTAAAGGCGTCAGGCTGCAGGAGCCGGGCTGGTGCTTACATAGCCGCAGCGTTTGTGAGCTCCGTCGCAGAAGGGCTTCTCCTCCGACTGGCCACAGCGGCATAGAAAGATGGCTTTGCCCGCGGTGAGCTCAACCGGATTGTCGTCCTGATCGAGCAGGGATATAGGGCCTTCGACCATAATCGGGCCGTTTCCAATGAGACTGATAGTGACATCCGCCATGGGATATTTCTCCTTGTTTTTAAGCGGTTCGTCCGTCCTCCGACGGCAAAACCTTCCCTCATTTCGACGCTGAGGAAGCGTTTTCCTTGCGGAAAATCATCACGCCTTAACGACGCGCAGCTCTGTTGGAGCATCGGTGTCTAGGGATCGGACTCCGTCTGCCGTGACGGTGACGATGTTCTCGATCCGGACTCCAAATCTGCCCGGAAGATAGATCCCCGGCTCAACTGAGAAGCACATTCCGGCCTGCAGGGGCTCCGCATTGCCTTTCACGATATAGGGCGGCTCGTGCGTCGAGAGGCCAATGCCGTGCCCCGTCCGATGCACGAAGTACTCGCCGTATCCCGCCCCGGAAATGACCTCGCGCGCGGCGGCGTCCGTCGATTCACCGCTGACGCCGGGCCGGGCGAACGCGCGGGCGGCAAGATGTGCCTTGGAGACGATGCCGTAGACGTGCTTTGCGTCGGGATCCGCCGGCTCTCCGAACGACACCGTGCGGGTGATATCGGAGGCGTAGTTATCAGACAGGCAGCCGATGTCGATGATGACCACATCGCCCTTCTGAAGCGGGGTTGAGCCGGTATGATGGTGCGGCAGAGCGGCGTTCGCTCCAAAGCAGATGAGCGGGGCGAAGGAGGGCCGTGAGCCTTCGCGCTTGATGGCGGCGAGGATGAGGTCGTGGAGCTCCAGCTCGGTTAGCCCCTCGCGCAGCCAGCCGAGCGCCTCCTCGTAGATTGAGTCGATCATGTCCGCGGCGCGCTGCATGGCAGCAAGCTCCGCCTCGGTCTTCAGCTGTCGCAGTGAGGCCATGATTGGTCCCGCAGGCCGGAAAATTGTGTCGGGTCTCAGCGACTGCAGCCCGAGCAGGTGAACACTGAGCAGCTCATCGTCCACCAGAACCACATTGCCCGCGCCGATATTCCAGTGCGACAGCAGGCTCTCCGCTTCGCCGTGCCAGCCCGCATGATCCTCCCAGCCCAGAACGTGCGCGATTCCCGCAGGCGTCTCACGGGCCTGAGGCGCGTTCATCTTCGGAACCACGAACGCGGCCGGGCCCTCCGCGAGAACGAAGAGCCCCACAAACCGCTCGTGCCCGCCCTCGCGCCACCCGGTCAGGTAACGCATCTGATCCGTCCCCGCCAAAATAGTCAGGCTTGCGCCCTCCGCCCGCATTCGCGCCTGCAGACCGGCGATCCGTCCCGCGTAGTCACTCATTTCGTCGCCTTCCCTCCAGTCTACAGTGCGTGTTTCTTGACGGTCGTGCCCTGGGGGCCGTCGCCTACTTCGTAGCCTAGCGCGATCAGCTCGTCTCGGAGGCTGTCGGAGGAGGCCCAGTCCCTGGCTTTGCGGGCGGCGTTGCGCGCCTCGATTTTCTCCAGAGCCTCTGCGGGCAGCGGCTCCTCCTCGCGGCAGGAGCGCTCGGCGATGTCGAGGCCGAGGATGGAGTCGAACTCCACCCAGAGGCGGTAGCTGCCGTAGGAGTTGAGAAGGCCGACCGCATGGGGCAGGGCGAGGTCGTCGTTGACCGCGTCGAGAACGCGCTGCCGCGCCTCCTGGAACGCCGCTTCGTCGTCGCGCAGCGGATCGCTGTCTGGGCAGAGTCCATAGACTTTGCGCAGACCAGAGGTGACGGCATCCAGCGCCTCCGTCGAGAAGTTCAACTCCGAGCGGTAGTGCGCCTGAAGGCAGAAGTAGCGGTAGGCGAGCGGATCGTAGCCCCGCTCGATGAGAGCCTGAACGGTGTTGATCGCCCCGCCCTTGGACTTGGAGATCTTCTCCTTGCCCATAAGCAGGAACTCGCCATGCAGCCAGTATCTCACGAAGAGGTGATGTGTTGCGCACTCCGATTGGGCGATCTCGTTGGTGTGGTGGACGGTGACGTGATCGACGCCGCCGCAGTGGATGTCGAATGTCTCGCCGAGATACTTCATCGACATGGCGGAGCACTCGATGTGCCAGCCGGGATAGCCCGGCCCCCAGGGGCTCTCCCACTGCATCAGATGGGTGGGCTTGTTGAGGAACCAGAGCATAAAGTCGGAGGGGCTGCGCTTGGTTTCGTCCGTCACCACTTCGTCGCGGCTGGTCTGTTGGCCGGTCAGGTTGAGGCGGGCCATCTTGCCGTAGTCCGCGTACTTGGCGGTGTCGAAATAGACGCCCTCGGTGGTGACGTAGGTGTAGCCGTTCGCCTCCAGCCGCTGTATAAGCTCGATCATCTCGACGACATGCTCGGTGGCGCGAGGCGTCACTTCAGGCCGCTCGATGTTGAGGCGGTCGGTGTCGGCGAAGAACGCCTCTTCGTAGAACCG
>JANXLO010000235.1 GCA_025355115.1 Chthonomonadaceae bacterium | reverse complement strand
TCTGGCCCTCACGCAGGCGGACTACATCGTCCCGAAACTCTCCCGCCGTCTGATATCGCATCCGTTTGTCGCGCTGAAGCGCGCGGTCGAGAATGGCGCGAAGTCCAGGCGGCGCGTCCGGCAGATGATCCGTGATCGGGGTGGGAAGCTCTGTCTCCAGAGCCCGTTTCCATGCGAACGGGTCCTTCACCCTCGCCACCTCGAAGGGGCGCTGCCCGGTCACCATCTCATAGAGCGTCACGCCCACCGCCCAGATGTCGGACTGGCTGTCGGAGCGGTCTTCCTCCGCGAAGTCCTCCGGCGCCATGTAGGCGTAGGTGCCCGCCCCGCCCGCATAGGCGTTCGTCGCGAGTATCTCCGCCAGCCCGAAGTCCACCAGCTTGACCTCGCCATCGCGCCCAATCAGGATGTTGGCTGGCTTGATGTCCCGATGGACGGTCTGCATCCGATGCGCGTAGTCGAGCGCATCCAGCACCTGCGCGGCGATGTCCAGTGCGCGGTCGATGGGCAGCACGCCCTCCAGACGCAGGGTCTCCTGAAGGTTCTTGCCGCGCACATACTCCATATCGATGACGACCGTGCCCTCGATGCGGTCGACCCCGTTGACGCGGACGATATTGGGGTGGCGCAGCCGGTCCATGACCCGCGCCTCCTCCAGAAATCGGCGCAGATCGCCCGCCTGCACGTCAACCTCCTTGAGGGCGACCTGCTTGTTGAGGAGCGTGTCCTTGGCGAGATAGACGATGCCGGAGACGCCGTGTCCCAGCACATCCAGTCGCTCATATTTTCCGAGCATTCCAAGTGCCATTAATCTCTCAGGGGGCGCGAAGGGACGCGCGACGTCACCGCAGGAGTGCCGGCTCGATGCGGTATAGCTTGTGATTGTCGATGACGAAGATGATCCCCTGCGCATTGACAGCGAGGCGGACAGGCGCGATCAACTGGCCCCTACCGAGATCGGTTCCGATGCGAGTACCGGTCTTGCTGTAGATACGAATGCTCTTCGTCTCTGCGTCGATGGCGAACATATTGCCGCTGGCGTCTGTGGCGAAGTCAGGCCGGGCGGAAGTGCCGAAGTCCCTTTTGGGAGCGTCCGCGGTCTCATCCGGAGGAAGGCTGGGGAAAGTGCCGCCGAGTATATCCACTTTCCCATCGGGCGAAATTAGTACCAGATTGCCGCTCCGCGAGGCGACGATCGGTTCGCCTCGCTCATTCAGGACAAGGCATGTGTCCTGCACCTCTTTGGGAGTCACCAGCTTGGGCAGGCCGTAGTTGTGCAGGTCGTAAGTCGGCTTGGTTGATAGCTTTTGAGGCTCGATGACGATATTATTGCGCCCAAAGCCGCTCTTGTAGAGAAGATAACCCTCGGCAAGTGCGACAATCGCGAGCAGCAGAGTCAATGTCGTCAGAATCCCATTGGTGGAGCTAGCCTGCCTCCTCGAGTGCCGTCCGCTGCTCGACATCGGGTCGCGCTCGCGTCGGACAGGGCGTGGCTCTGGCCGTCGCGCCGGTGCTTCCTCCTCATCCATATCGTCATATTCGGCGGATGCGCGCCGCGGCATTTCGCGCCGCCACTCCTGCTCGGGATCGGTGTCGTCCTCATCGGTAGTGGGCGGAAGAGTGATCGGAATAAAGCTGCCGTAACGCATCACAACGACGGTCACGTTATCGTGCCCGCCGTGATCCAGAGCGGATTCCACCAACTTGTCACAGGCCTCCTGAGTGTCGGATGTGCACGCCAGAATTCGCGCGATCTCGGAGTCGCGGATTTCCGAATTGAGGCCGTCGGTACAGAGCAGCACGGTGTCGCCTTCGCGGAGGGTGACCCTGAAGATGTCGGTCTCCACCTCCGGGCCGAGGCCGACGGCACGGGTGATGCGGTTTCGAAAGCGGCTCCTCTGCGCCTCGTCGCGGGTCATGCGGTCCGCCATGACCTCCTGCCAAACCTCCGAGTGATCCTGCGTAAGTTGACTAAGTCGACCATCCCGGAGCAAGTAGGCGCGGCTGTCGCCCAGGTTCGCGACCGTCATCAGGTTTTCGTTCACGACCGCGGCGACGCAGGTGGTGCCCATCTGCTTCAGCTCGGGCCGCTCGAACTTGCGAGTGGTCCATACCTTTTGGTTGGCGCGAGTGAAGGTTTCAAGCAGCATCCGCTCGACGTCAGGGCCTTCGCTGCCATTGCTGCGGTCGTAGAGAAATTCGAGGATTGTGTCGGGTACCGTCTGCGCCACGATGCGCGAGGCGATGTCGCCGCCCCCCGTTCCCCCCATGCCGTCCGCCACGACGATGAGAGCGTCGAGCCGGTTGGAGAGGTCCCCGCGCTTCAGGATGGCATAGCTGTCCTGATTGCTGTTTCGGACGATGCCGACGTGTGTTTTGAAGCCGATTGTAAGAGCCACGAGCCTTCTTCCCAACCTTCTGTTATGAGTTTTGGTTTCCTGGCAAAGAGGTCAGTCAGGAGCCCAGAGCCGCGTTCAAAGTGCATTTTACTACTGAGATATCGCCGTAGTAGGCCGTTCGCGACAGCGTTTGCCGACGACTCGCCTACTCACGCTCACGGCGCAAAAGCTGAATTAGAATGAGCGCAAAAAGCACGAAGCCGAAGGGCAGTACAACGCGCAGCAGCGTGAAAATCCAGTTCATCGTTCGGGTTCCTGTCAGCTTCCGCCTACGAAGCGCAGCGTCAGATCGCCGAGTCCGATGTTGTCGCCGTCGTGCAGAATGGTTGGCTTTTGGGCGGCAATGTGTGTGCCGTTGAGAGTCGTCGTGGCGCTCTCGCTAAGGCACTCTAGAAGATAGCCGTCGCCGTCGTTGATCAGGCGGGCGTGACGGGTCGCGATAGAGCGGTCCGGCAGGACGATGTCGTTGGTGACGCCCCGGCCTATCAGGGTTTCCGAGCCAAGCATGACCTCGTCCACCTCCTGGTCGCCCTCCATGATGACAAGGCGGGCAGTTCGGGGGCGGAGCACTCGTGAGGGCGGGGAGGAGCTGCCCATCGCGTCCTCTCCCCTCCCGCGCATTGCCGCCGCGCCGCCATAGGTTCCCTGTGAACGTCCGCTCGCGGCTGCGACGGGAGCGGCCTCTCGCTCGAAGCTTTCGGCCCGATTTTGCTGCTGAAACGTGATTCGGGTCGCGCCAAGCGTGATCTCGTCTCCGTCATTGAGGGTGCGATTGTCCACCCGGCGACCGTTCACTTTGGTGCCGTTGGTGCTGCCTAGATCGGAGAGCGTGAAGCGCCCGTCCGCGTCGAGTTTGATGCTGGCATGGCGCTTGGAGAGTTGCCCGTCGCTTTCGATCACAAGATCGTTGCCGGCGCGCGGCGACCGCCCGATGCTCACAACTCCGCGCGCGATCCCAAATCGATGCGGCGGCCTGTCGGGCGCATAGACGACCAGTGCGGCGGAGGCGACGGACTGAACGGTGCCATCCTCGATCTCCTGCTCTGCCCATGTGCTAGCGACGGTGCGATCAACTTCAGGCGGGGGAAATGCGATCCCGCTCTGCCCGCCGTAGGCAGGCTGCTGAGGGACAGCCGTGCGAGGCACCGGCGCGGTCACTTTACTGTCGTAGCGGCAACGGACCCGCACCTTATCGCGCTTGCCGTTCTCCGGCTCGATCTCATCGACTTCTTTGATCGTGAAGTCCAGCGCGCCGCGAATGTGATAGTGATTCTGCTGGCAGTAGCGACGAAGCGCGACCTCCAGCTCATCGCGATCAAGGAACGAGAGCAGGTACTGCTTCTCCTCCTCGTCGTGAACGTTTATCTCCAGAACATACTGGTTCGGCACGTAGACTTTGCTGTCGAAGCCCTCTTTGCGATGGTCCTCCATAGCGGCGATGATGCGCCGAAGGATGTCCTTGGGGCGAACATCGTCGCCTCCGCCGAAAAGCCCCTCATACCATGAGCCGAACGAACGATTGATCTTCTCGAATAAATCCATTGCCCCTGTCCTGTCCGCCCCGATCTCAAATCCGTCTCGGAGAAATGCCAGCAAGGATGCGCCCACCAGTATCTGCTTCGACTTCAAAGCTGATGCCGATCCGCGCACCATCATTATAGTCTAAGACGCAACCACAGTCAATCCGGTTGCACGAAGGACGATCAGCGAAGGAACAAATTATCGCGCAGGAAAACTGAACGGGCGCGGAGAAATCTAACGGCGGCGAAAGCCAACTTTTTCGGAACAGAGGAGCGAACGATGGTGCAGGAGAGCGACGAAGTTCAAGTCAACTACTTTGTGCTATGCGATCAGGTGATAACGGAGGCGCAGACCAGCAAGCAGTCACTGATCGGGATCTACTCCGCCCTGATGGCGGATCAGGTTCCGATGCATGCCAATATCGCCGTCGCGCTCGGGCTCAGGGTGCAGTCGTCGCGCCCACGGGAGCTGACGTTTCATTTCAACGGCCCGGACGGCGATCAGATATTCTCCTCGCCCCCGCTCCCCACCGACTGGAACTCCATAGAAGAGGGGCTCCAAGCCTCCGGCTTCGCGACGCTTCAGATCGGTCTGAACCTGCGTGCGATGCCGTTCCAGAAGTATGGCGTATACACCGCCGCGCTCTACTGTGACAAGACTCTGCTCGTCACCTTCCCGCTCTCCGTCCTGCCCGCCAGCCAGCCAGGAAAATAGGGCGCAGCGGCTCGGCGAGTCGATTTGGCAATTTTAAGGTGTAATAGTAATGAACACAGGATTGCTCGACCTATCCTTCGACGTCTGATCCGTCCCCTGGAACGGATCGCTGCCGAGCGAGGTCGTCAGCCAACCGAAGAGACTATAGCTTCCCGCCTGCACGGGCTTGCCCTGCGAATCGGTCTGGCTCCACGTGATGGTGTAAGACTTAGTCGCGCCCGGATCGATTCCCACCAAATGATCGTCCCCACCGCAGCCTCGGGACGGCCCTGCCCAGACCGGCTGCCCGTCGTGATTCACCTGCACTCCGAAGTCCCGGCACGGCGGAAAATCCAGTATCACCGGCGATACGCCCGTATTCAGAACACTGAACGTGACCGGCACCGCCTCCCCGCGAGAGTAGTTGTCCTTCGGCAGGGATACAGTGTACACCAGTCCCCCAAAGGCTCTCGGCGCAGAGACTGCGGGGCCATGCATGAGCCTTGCCGATGTGCCTCCTCCGCCGCACCCCAACCCCTGCGCCGCCAGAGCGACGAAAAGGCCCCCAACAAGATAGGAAAAAGCTCTTCTCATGCTTCACTCCCTGCCAAAAAAATTGAAATATTGCTGAATCAATGCCATACGAGCCAGCATCTGCGGACATAAAAATCCCCTTCTTCACCGGGCGGGAAGAAGGGGAGCAGTCCGGCGCTCGCTTCAGCGAATTTCGAGGAGTTCGACCTCGAAAAGCAGAGTTGCGTTCGGGGGGATGACGCCCCCGGCTCCGCGCGCGCCATAGCCCAGGGCGGGCGGAATGGTCATCTTGCGAATGCCGCCGACCTTCATTGTCGCGACGCCCTCATCCCAGCCCTGAATCACCTGTCCAACGCCGATCTTGAAAGAGAACGGCTTGCCGCTGTCGCGGGAGCTGTCGAACTTCGTGCCGTTGGTCAGTGTGCCCACGTAGTGAACGACCGCGGTCTGTCCAACTTTCGGGCTCGCCCCTGTGCCCTCCAAAACGTCTTCGTATTCCAAACCAGTTGCGGTGACCATGAGGATATTGTCTCCCTTCGTGATGTTGATTTCTGCGTAAATGAACACAAGTGAATTGCCTGCTCTGACGCTTACGCGAGAGAGAGTCGTGCCTATCGCGATTCAATGAGCAGCCAGATCGCAAGAGCGAAGCCAATGCCGATGATAAGCCTTCGCACATTGCGTTGCCCGATGCGCCGGGCGGTGCCTGCGCCGGTATAGCCTCCGACGATGGAGCCTGCCGCCATAATGGCGGCGGTGTGCCACTGCACCTGCCCGCTTCGTATGAACATCACGGAGGCCACGGCATTGATGCAGAGGCCGTTGATGTTCTTCAGGCCGTTCATTCGATGTATATTGGTGAAGCCCATGAAACCGAGCGCGGCCAGCATCAGGATGCCTATACCCGCGCCGAAGTACCCCCCATAGATCGCGACCAGAAACTGGAAGACGATCACCCCTGCCCAGGCGGACGCGGACGGCCCCCCCTCCTTCACAGCGACCGTCGAGCCGGTTGCGCCGGGAGGCTGAGAAGCTTTAGCATCGACAACGGACGCATCCGAAGCGGAGACTTCAGGCGAAGAAAGCGCGTCGTTTGGGAGCGGCGAATTGTCGGCCTCAGCACGGGACTTTTCAACACGGGCGCGCTGCAACCGCGCGAGCGGCTCCTGCGCCATGAACAGAACTGTCGCCATAATTATAAGGAACGGCACTATCTTCGCGAACAGGCTGTGCGGAGTGTGGAGAAGCAGCCAGGCGCCCATCGCGCCGCCAGCGAAGCTCGGGATGGCGAGACGAATGATAGCGGTCTGATTCTGCCCGATCTCCTTGCGGTAGCCCCACAGGCTGCTCATCTGCCCCGGCCAGAGGGCGACCGTGCTGGTGGCATTGGCGACCAAGGAATCCACGCCCGTGTAGAGGAGAGCCGGAAACGTCAAGAGTGTGCCGCCGCCCGCCACCGAATTGACCATTCCCGCCAGCGCGCCCGCCCCGACCAGAATCATATTATGCTGCCATGTCATACCGCAACGGAACTTTCCAAACCCTCGATTCACTCCCCCGCCGTTTCGACGTCACCACGTCGAACTCCTTCTCATCCCGATCAAGAAGTTGCCTCAGAAAAGGGCATTTTCACCCAAAAGATATTTGCTCTTCCATGACGCGTGTTTTCCACACTCGGCTCCACCAACCTTTTATCGAGGATGCGGCTAAGCATTCAGATGCCAGCAGCGAAGTGGAAATAGAGGTAGGCCAGGGGGGCGACGAACATCAGGCTGTCGAAGCGGTCGAGGGCGCCGCCGTGTCCTGGCAGGACATGACCGAAGTCCTTGATGCCTAGCTCGCGCTTGAGAGCGGACTCGAACAGGTCGCCGACCTGGCCCATGAAACCCGCGAGTGCGCCTACCGCTAGACCATGCTCCAGAGGTAGGCGTATCCACGTGCCGAAAAGCCCTCCGGTGAGGATCGCTCCGAGCAGGCCACCGATCGCGCCCTCGACCGTCTTGCCGGGCGAGAGCTGAGGGGCGAGCTTTCGGCGGCCGAACTGCTTTCCTACGAAGTAGGCAAACGTGTCGGTGGCCCACACGCACATCGCCACGAACAGCATCAGCCACGCGCCACGGTCGCCTTGCCCAATTCCCGGCACATGGATAGTTCCCGGAACAGCCCGCAGCGCCACGAACATCCCCAGCGAGCCGCCCACATAGAAGAACCCTACGACGCCGTAGACGGTTCGCAACGCGCCCAGCGCACGGCCGGTTCGCAGCGCACGAACGACCAGCATCGCGAACAGAAGCACCACCCCCCCGCGCAGCAGCGCATACGTCTCCCATAGCGGCGATGGATGCGTGGCGAGCAGGTAGTTCACAAGTGGAATGGTGATGCCTAGCCATACAAGAGCCGGGTTCCAGGGTCGAAAGCGCTCCCGCAACCACTCCCATTTTCCCGGCAGGGCGGACATGACAGGGGCGCGCTCATGGGCCGCGACAAACTCGGAGATGCCCAGGGCGATGACAACCGAAACCGCAATCGTGAACGGGAGCAGCCCCCCGAAGCAGCAGGCGAGAAAAATCCCGATCCCGATCAGCCCGCTGATCAGCCGCGTGAGCATTGTGTCAACTCCCTACGATGTCCGTCCCTGCTGACGATTTCGGGCGGCGATTTCAGCGGCGGCGGCGGCCATGTGAACACGCGTCAGGGCGAACAGAGTAATCAGAAGAGACGCTCCGCTTACTGCGAAGATCAGCCGATAGCCGCCTCTATTCACCAGCGCACCCGCAAAAATCGCGGTCAAGGGAGTCGCGATCGACAGCGCGGTGGACTGCAGGCCCGTGTAGAAGCCGATCTCCTCGTGCGGAACCACTTTCGTCAGAAGAGGATACGCAGAGGCGGTCTGCGCCGCGTTGCCAATACCGGCCAGGCAGAGAATTGCGGTTATCTGCGGCAACGTCGTCACCCAGAGGCCGTTCACCGCCGCCGCCAAAATAAAGATCATGCCAATCATGAGAACGCGCTTAGACCCGATGCGATCCGTCAGCCAGCCGAACGGCAGGACAGCGACCGCGGTGCTTATCATCAGCACGAGAAACATCATCTCTGCCTGATGGTCTGTGCAGTTCGTGATGGCCTTTACGACGGTGGTGAGGGAGGGCAAAATGATGCCAACGCCCAGCCCGGAGAAGAAGAGTCCGGTCAGCGTCCATCTTGCCTGCCGCAGGATGCGCAGGCCGTCCAGCGCCTGCCGCAGGGCGGCGCCATGGGAGGGGGGATTCACGGACGCCGGAGGGTGAGCAGGCTCCTTCACCAGCCAGACTGTCAGCAGGGAGGTGACGAGGACTAAGCAGGCAGTCAGGATGAACTTGAGCTCGATCTGATGCAGTTCTCTCCCAGGGAGTGCCAGCAGCAGCAACCCCGCTTGACCAAGGATCAGCACGAACTGCGAGACGGCGCTGACTTTGCCGCGTTGCGGCTCCGGCGTGATGTCCGGCATCAGGGCTTTGTACGGATCCTCCGCGATATTGAAGCAGACCGTGAACAGAAAGATTGTGGCGATGATGTACCGCAAAGCAGGATGGTAGAACAGGCCATGGACCGGCGCAACAAAGCCGGGAAACAGGTGCCCTGCCGCGGGGACAAAGAGGATCAGCATCGCAGTGAAAGGCGCAAAAATAAGGATGAAGGGGCGACGGCGACCCAGCCTGGTGCGGAGTCTATCGCTCGCCGAGCCGACAAGCGGCTGAATGACCGCGCCTTCGAATGAGTGGGTGCTCCCCATTAGAAACTTTAGTCTGGCGTCGTTGGTGAAGTGCGCGATGAACAGCGGAATAATCGCATTATTGAGGGAGTAGAAGGCGCCGTAACCGAAGTTGGCGATGCTGTAGGCAAGCATTTTGCCCGTTTTGAGCGGCGCTTCGTTCTCGGGTGCGGGGGGAGGTTCAATCATGCTAACGCGCTCTCCTTCTCATAAAGCGTCCTGGCTTCTTACCGCCTATTATACTGCCAATCCCCCGAAACTCCGCCATCGTATCAGATTAAGACACATGTGTTGACGCCTTTGACGCTTGCGTCAGGATATCTCTCAGCGAGTGCGGCGCGCTTTCCAGTAGGTCTGCGCGTCGTCCAATAGGGTGTAGAGGACGGGGATGACGATAAGGGTAAGGGCGGTCGAGACGAGCAGGCCGCCGATGACAACGATCGCCATGGGGGCGCGCACTTCGGAGGCGCGCCCGATGCGGAGAGCGACGGGCAGCATCCCGACGATTGTGGCAGTCGTGGTCATCAGGATGGGGCGCAGGCGAGTGGCGCCCGCTTCCACCATCGCGGCGTTGCGCTCAGCACCTCTCGCCCGAAGTGTATTAGTGTAGTCGAGGAGCAGGATCGCGTTGCGACCCATCAGGCCGACCAGCATAATGATTCCGATGGCGGCAACCAGCGACATCGTTTCGCCCAGCATTACCAACGCGCCGAGCGCGCCGACCAGTGCCATCGGAAGCGTGAACATGATGACAAACGGAGTTCCCAGGCTGTTGAAGAGCGAAGCCATGACTAGATAGACCAGCAGCACAGCGAGAATAAGGGCTTCCGCCATGGGCGGGGCGTTGTCGTTGAGCGTCTTCGCCTCACCGCCCCAGGTAACTTCGATGCCGGGGTGTGGTAGAGTCTCGATGAGGGCGTCGATCGCCTGCTGAGCATTTCCGAGCGGCAGAGCAGGCGTCAGAGCAGCCGTCACGGTCACCACTCGCTGTCCGTTGCTGCGCTCGATGCTGCCCGGCCCTCGGTGCAAAGAGATCGTGGAGATGTCGCCGAGCGTTACTGCTTGCCCCTGAGCATCCGCGCCTACCGCGATGTTCTGGACGTCGCCGGGGCTGTCACGCTGAATGCCTGCTAGCTGTATCCGTATCGGGAACTCCTGCCCCTTCTCTCGAAACACCGCGTCGGAGTTGCCAGAAAGCGAGTCGCGAAGTATCTGTCCTGCCTGGCTTGTAGGCACGCCGAACTGCGCGGCTCTGCGCGGGTCGATGACGACGCTGACCTCGGGCCTGCCGCTCTGCACTGACACGGCCGGATCGAGAATTCCCGGCACCGCTGCGAGGCTCTTGCGCACCTGCGCGGCGTACTCCGTCAGGCGATCCACATCTGGCCCTCGAAGCTGAAGCTCGATGGGGACGGAGACGCCCTCTACCGTCCGCACGGAATTGACTGTGATGCGTCCTCCGCCTGACTTTGAGAGCGGCAGCAACGCCTTGCGCAGCCCATCCGTAACCTGGAAGTCTGACCGAGAGCGTCTGTTCGCGAGGCGGCCATGGGGGAGCAATCGCTCGAACAGGCTGCGTTTCTCCAGAAGGCGGACATTGATCTGCGCGAACTGCGCGCCCTGCTGCGGAATCGCTCCGAAGCCGCCGAGTATCTGACCGGCGTTCGTGACCACAGCCTCCACATCCGGCGTTCGCAGCACGATCTGCTCGGCGGCGCGGGCCAGAGTGTCTGTCGCGGCTAAGCTGGTGCCCGGCGGCATCTCGAGCGCGACAGTGATCTGGCCCTGATCGGTGCCTGGCAGGAACTCGAATCCTAGCCGGGCAAATGAGACGGAAAACATCAGGACCAGCGCTCCCAGCCCTGTAAGCACCACAGGCCCGCGGTGGCGAAGAGCCCATGCGATCATGCGGCGGTACGTGCTTTCCAGCCGCTGATAGAGCCGCTCGAAGGGGGCGAAAATCCCTCGTTTCGCCTCCGTATTCTCCCCCGCCCTATACCAACGCGAGGCCAGCATTGGCGTCACCGTGAACGAGACGATCAGCGAAAACAGCGTCGCGGTCACGATCACCAGACCGAACTGCTTGAAGAAGCCGCCCACGATGCCGCCCATGAAGGCGATGGGAACGAACACGACGACGTCTACGAGTGTAGTTGTGATGTCCGCGAAGCCGATCTCTGTTCTGCCGTTGAAGGCGGCCTCCCTCGGAGTCTCGCCGTTCTTCAAGTGCCGCGTGATGCTCTCTAGCACGACAATCGAGTCGTCGACCAGTATTCCCACCGAGAGCGACAGCGCGAGCAGAGTCATCTGATTCAACGTGAATCCCGCGATCGACATGACCAGGAATGTGGCGACGATGCAGGAGGGGATGGCGAGCGAGACGATCAGGGTGCCGCGCACATCGTGGAGAAAAAAGAGGATAACGACCATCGAGAGCACCGCGCCGAGCAGAAGGCTGCCGTCCACGTCCTGGAGAGCGTCCCCCACGGTGATGGAGTCATCGCGCAGCACTACGCGCTTCAAGTCTGCGGGCAATGAGGGCCGCAGCTCCTCCAGGGCAAGATTGGCATCGTTCACAACCGAGACCGTGTTGGCGTCAGAGGCCTTTGTCAGGACGATACTGATGCCGTCGAGGCCATCGATGCGATTTATCTCCGAGCGTTCGGCCTGCCCATCGGACAGCTCCGCCACGTCCGCGACGGTTAGAGGAGGGGCGGGAAGGGCGGCGTTCGCTGAACGCGGCAGTCCCGTGTTGCGGGCTGCCAGTTGTGGGGCGATGAGCGGCGTGTTGCGGATAGCTTCGAGCGAGTCGAACGAGGCGGCGAGGCGCACTCCCGTCTGTGTGCCTGGCTGAGTAATGTCCCCACCCGGCACATCGTGCCCGCCCGCCTTTATGGAGTTCACGACA
The DNA here is from genome assembly GCA_025355115.1 of Chthonomonadaceae bacterium. Lineage (GTDB taxonomy): Bacteria > Armatimonadota > Chthonomonadetes > Chthonomonadales > Chthonomonadaceae > JANXLO01. The sequence continues at coordinate 244 of JANXLO010000235.1, read as the reverse complement.
TCGGCTATGGTCAGCCCGAGCGGCAGCAGCCGCTGCCCGTCCACCGCCACATGGATTTCACGCTGCTCGCCGCCGATGACACGTACTGCCGCGACGCCGGAGACGCGCTCCAGCTTGGGACGCAGCGTCTTGTCTGCCAAAGCGCGCAGTTGTTGCCTGCTTAGCGAAGGGCACTCCAAACCGAGAAAGAGAATCGGCAGCGCGTTGATGTCGAGCTTCGCCACGACCGGAGGACGCGTCTCCG
>JANXLO010000217.1 GCA_025355115.1 Chthonomonadaceae bacterium | reverse complement strand
GATCAGAGCGACTCGTAGAACCGCCAATTCGTCGCGAAGTCTCGATCTAGCGACTGCTGGGTAAGGCTAGCGCGCACCATCTCCATTGGGATGCTGTTCTCCATCAACACTGCGTCGTGGAATGCCCTGTCGCTCATCTTGCCCGTATCCACCAGTTCCCGGCGCATCGCCATCATCTGAAGTCCGCCGAGCATATAGGCCGCCTGATAGAGCGGGCCATAGTCGCCCTTGAACGAGCGCCTGACCTCGGCGACCGCGTTGGCGCGCTCGTGCCCCACCCTCTCGACAAGCATCTCGGTGCACTCCCCCGCGCTCATCTGGTGCAGATGAAATTTTAGCGAGAACACGATTCTCGCCGCCCGGTGCGACCGCCAGAACAGCATTCCAATCTTGTTTTCGGCGGTCAACGGAAACCCCATGTCCCACAGCAGCATCTCCCAATAGAGTGCCCAACCCTCAATCCAGAATGCGGTGTTCAGCACGCTTCTGTAGGTCTTGTGCCGCGCCATCATGAACATCTGGAGATGGTGACCGGGGATAAGCTCGTGCTGAACGGTGGCGCGCGCGAAATGCGGGTTGTTGCCGCGCAGGCTCATCCGCTTCTGCTCATGCGACATGGCGCTGGTGGGAAAGGCGACCTGAACCACTTCACCCCCAAGGAAAAACGGATTGACGAGCTGCTTCTCCTGAGACATCATCTCCATGCGCCAAGTCTCTTGCGCTAGCGGCGGCACTGTCACAAGGTCATGGGCTGCAAGGAACTCTACTGCCTCCACCGCCATCTGTCTGATCATTTCAGGCTGCTGGCCCGGCTGGCGATGAGTCGTCTTGACATGCTCAAGCGCGGACTTCCCATTGGGGAAACCTAGTTCCTTCGCGGCTGCCAGCATCTCAGTCTCGCACCATGCAAGCTCCTTCTGACCTATCTCGATGAGTTCCTCAGGACTGTAGGGAATCATCTCTGCTGACAACTCAGTCAGCAGGGCCTGCCTCCCGAGAGGATCGCCAATGATTGTCTCCTCATCCCCTGCCTTCATCCCGGCGAGGTGCTCGCGGAGGAAAATCCCATAGCTCTCCAGCGTCTTGTCGAGAGATTTGTAGGGCTCATCGACCCACCAGGTGAACAGAGGATCGAAGCCCTGATAAAATTCTTTCCATTGCGCGACCGCCTCACGAAGCTGCCCGACAGCGTCGGCGGCACGATTCGCGACAGCTGGTTTCCAGATGTTTACGTCCTCAAGTTCTGCCTCGATCTCACGCCGCCGCAGGGTGATTTGCTTATCCGCTTCGTTCAGCAGTGAGGCAGCCTCCTCCGGATTGGCCCACTGCATCCGTTGTCTCTGTTCCTCCAAACCGATCAGCATAGAAAAGCAGGGCAGCAGTCCGTCAATCTCAGCTCGCCGCAACTTCTGCGTTTCAAGCCTCTGAAGCCGGTGACTCAAATGACTCCGAAACAGCAGTAGATCAATTCTGTCATCCTGCGTAAGCGAGTCGAAATCGATCCCCTCGACTGCTGACTGCCACTCTGAATAGAAACGCTGCATCCGCTCATGACGAATCTCGGAGAGGGCCAGAGGATACTTGCGCTCCAGGCTCTCAACGTCGATAGAATATCGCTCCATGATGGGGCGCATCGTGCTCGTCGCCTCGGCAGCAAAGTCAAACTCCTTAAGATCTATCCCCATCAATCTCCTTCGAATGTCAGACATAGCGACCGATTCTGTCTTTGACTTCATGAAAAGCCCTGCTGCTCTCCTTTCTGGAATAGCTATAGAAACTCCTTCTCACACTGATTTCAAACCTTCAAATCGCGAGCGTATGTAGTATGTAGCAGGTTGTCAGATGTATGGATTATCTGGGCTATGTCAAGTCTCTTCTGTAAATTCCCTTGGTTTCTTTCGGTTTGCTGTTTTTGTCGCACTTCCGCACACTTCGCCCGGACGGTGTGAAAGATCTTCACTCCCTGCTTCCAGGCAGACAACTATTTAGTCGTTATCCTCGCACGCTATCCTGGCGTAATGAAGAAAAGGGCTTTGTAGCGATGTCCTCCGGCATGTTGGCCGTCGACGGCCCGCTCATTCTCTGTCCCCTTCAGCAAGCGAGGCCGCGACGGTCCAACCCAGCGCGGGGCGCTGGGAAGAGGCCGCGAAGGTCAGATAGCACTTGCCCGTCTGCCAGTCTTCGCTGATCTCCATCAGGATCGCAGAAACCAGACGCAGGCACGACGCTTCGTTGGGAAACAGCCCTGCTGCGCGCGTCCGGTGCTTGATCTCTTTGTTCACACGCTCCGCCCCATTGGTCGTCCGCAAAAGACGACGGTGAGGCTCCGGAAACGAGAGGACCGTCAGACCCTCCGGCAGCGCCGTCTCCATCCAGGCGGCGAGCCTGGGCATCGTCCGGCGGCACTTCTCGATGGCCCGCTTTATCCGCCTGTCCGCTACGTCGCGATCCCCGGCGGTCAGGATCGAACGGATGTCTTGAGCCACGACCGGCTTCATCTCCTGCGTAGTCACGTGCGCCTGCGCGTTCTGCTGCAGATGGAACTGGCAGCGCTGCCAGGGCACGCCCCCGAAGACCGCCTTGCGGGCCGCTTTGAGACCGGCGTGGTCATCGCTGACGATCAGACGCACTCCCTTAAGGCCGCGCGTTTGCAGGCCGGTGAGAAACTCCCGCCAATGCACTTCGTGTTCGGAGAGGGCTGCCGACACCCCCAGGACCTGACGCTTGCCCCCCCTCATCGACGCCGACGGCAACCAATGCAGCAGCATCCTCGACTTTGCCGTGCTGTCGCACGCTTTCGTAGCGAGCGTCCATATAGACGCAAGGAAAGCCGCCTAACGGGCGATTGCGCCAGCTCTCCAGAACCCCGTCCAGTTCGGCAGCAGCGCGGCTGACGGAGGCGGAGGAGATTTCGGTGCCGCAGAGTTTCTCGACGACGGCAGCAACCCGGCGTGTCGAAACGCCCTGCACATACATCTTCGATTCGACAGCAGGCGGAACGTAGCTGAAATTGCTATTTTTGGGTCATTCTGTTATGATGGTGTCCAGAACTGTCAGGAAGGCTTCGCTGCCGATGCGTACGTTGCCATTGGCAGGAATGGCTGCAAGGCATCATGACAGGAACCAAGCAGGAGCCCGTAAACTCCTCGTTTGCACTCTTAGCGTGATGCAAGATCAACGAGGCGCACTCCCATGAGGAGAAGAGAATGCTGCAATATAGAATTCACACTCAAACACCGAAGAATTTGGATAAGCGAGTTCTCCGGACAACCGCCACCCTGGTTGTGACGTTGGGGTTGGCGACGACAGCAGGCGGATTGGGGAAGGCCGGGCTGAGCCTTATCATCAGGGGTAAGACGGTTTCCTCGGAGGTTCGGATTATCGAAGGGCGGCCCTTCATCCCACTATCGGATATGGCAAAAGCCATGAACGGTACTGTCGTCAAGCATAAAGCCGGCGGTTATGAGATTACCTTTGGCAGTGTCGATACGACTACCCCGGACGCTCATCCTGTTGCGGGCGGCGCCAATGAGGTGCGCGGGACGCAGGGTAAAATCGGCCAGGTAATCTTCACTGGCAAATGGCGATTCTCTGTACTCAGTGTCGATCATGCAGCCAATTATGACAGCCAGTTCCTGCCCGACAAACGTACGTTCGTCCCCTCTGGTGATACGGAAGAACTGGTTATTGTGCGGTGTCGTATGAAGAATGGGCAAAAGGATACACAGATGGCGATGCTGAGCCCCGTTCACCCACATCACACCGCCCTTGCTGACAATCAGGGGCAGTCGTATGCTCCAATGGACTATGACAAACGCGGAGGCAGCACAGACGAAGGACCAAAGCTGCTGCCGGGGGCGCAGACTGAGTTTGCAGTCCTATTCAGCGTGCCCAAAGGGACGGTGCTGAAAGACCTGGTCTTCTCGATACAGAATGCGTATGAGGATACCCCCGACGGCGGAACGGACGTGCGCATCACACTGGCTCCATAGCAAGGGCAGTGTGTCTAAGTCCTCAGCAAACAACGACTACGGCATTTCAAAACGGTTCGGAGCGTATAACCACCGAACATAATGGAAACCCCAAACCTATTGGTTGCTGAGGAATTACTTTGTTGGCCGCTCTACAGGCAACTTGCGCACATGCTTCATGCGGGGTGAAGGGCAGGCAGAAACGCAACACGGCGCCTATCACGCCTGAACGATCAAAGCTGCATTCCTATTACAAATTCTCCAGTTACCCCAAATACCTGCCCCCCCGGTCGAGTAGAAACAGCCGTAGCTGAAGCACTGATCAAAGACCACAGTAGACTGACTCGTCAGATGGCCCAAAATATCGGGGGTATGTCAAGATGACCTCATATTGTTGTTTAATAGCAGAGGGATCGCGTGCGAAGGATTTTCGATAAGAGTTGAAGTATTGTATTGCATACGTACGTTTTGCATCATCGAACTGAAGTGACCGAGGGGAGACACATCGATGCCAGAAGACAAAAGGATAGATCGCAGGACACTGCTTCAGAACGCGGTC
>JANXLO010000207.1 GCA_025355115.1 Chthonomonadaceae bacterium | reverse complement strand
GGACGCTGATGCCCGCGCCGGTGCGGAGGAGATCGCAGCCGGTCGCAGGAGCGCGCAGACCCACGAAGAGAGCGAGGAGAGCTGACATGCCGATATTTGAATTTCACTGCAAAGAGTGCCGCGAGGAGTTCAAGACACTGCGCTCGGCGAATAAGCTGAACGAAGTCGCATGCAGCGCCTGCGGCTCCGAGCGAGTCGTGCGCCTGCTCTCCGTCACCGCTCGCGCATCCGCCGATGCCCAGACTTCCGGGCCCTGCGCGACTCCGATGAGCGGAGGCTGCTGCATGGGCACCGGCGGCTGCAGAAACTGAAACGAGGAGTACAAACCGCATGAGCGATCCGAATATAGAGACAGACATAGACCATCCCTATCAGGCTGACGCCGCTCCCGTCCCCTACGACACGCAGGAGGAAGGGGTGCTGATCTTCGAGGCGATGACGGGCGAAGAGGCCGAAGTCGTCCGAGCCACACTCTCCTCCGCGGGCATCCCGATCTATCAGTCGGGAGACACCACCAATCCCTACTTCGGCAACATTGACGGAACGATCGACAAAGCGTGGGTGCATCGCATCTACGTCGCGCCCTCCAACTTCGAGGCCGCTCGTGCTCTGCTGGGTGCAGCCTTCCCCACCGAAGCCGAGCTGACCGCTGAGGAAGAGGCCGACCCGACGACGCTGGAAGAGGCTGAAGCCCGCGTCCGCAACGCCTGAACAGACTACCCATGCTAGACTCTCAGCCGAAAACTTACTACATCACCACGCCCATCTACTACGTGAACGGACTTCCGCACGTCGGCTCCGCGTTCACCACCGTCTCCTGCGACGTGCTGGCTAGATATCAGCGACTCCGCGGTCGCAAAGCCTGGCTGCTGACCGGAACCGACGAGAACGCGACCAAAGTGCAGGAGGCGGCGAATAAGGCCAACGTCCCGACGCAGCAGTTCGTGGACGGCCTTGCTGTGGCCTACGCGGAGTGCTGGAAGCGGCTGCACATCGACTTCGACGACTTCATACGGACGACCGAGCCGCGCCACGTTCGCGCCGTGCAGGAGTTCTTCTCGCGCCTCCGGGATCGCGGCTTCATCTACCTCGACGCCTATGAGGGCTGGTACTCCGTCAGCGACGAAACCTTCTACCGCGACAGCGAAGTGGCCGACGGCATCGCCATCGAGACGGGCAAGCCGGTCGTACGCACTCAGGAGCAGAACTGGTTCTTCCGGCTCTCGGCGTTCGGTGATCGCCTGCTATCCCACATTCAGGAGAACCCCGACTTTCTGCTGCCGGAGTTCCGGCGCAACGAGGTCATCGGCTTCATCGGCGAAGGTCTGCGGGACATGAGCATCACCCGGCCGTATCGCGGCTGGGGAATCCAGGTGCCCGGCGACCCGGCGAACTACATCTATGTCTGGTTCGACGCGCTCATCAACTATCTCGCCGCCGTAGGCTGGCCGGACGACCCGAACTGGGCGGAGAAGTGGCCTGCAGATCTGCACTTCATGGGCAAGGAGATTTTCGTCCGGTTCCACGCGACGCTCTGGCCCGCCATGCTTATGGCTCTTGATATCCCGCTTCCGAAGCAGGTCTATGCGCACGGCTGGTGGACGGTTCAGGGCGCGAAGGGCGGCAAGACAGGTGCCAGTCTGCCTCACCCCACCCGGCTGACGCGGCTTCTGGCGGAGCGCTCCGGCACGACCGAGGATCTCGCCGCCGACGCGTTGCGCTATCTGCTCTGCCGCGAGATGAACTACGGCCTCGACACCGAGTTCAGCGTGGAGAACTGCCTGCGCCGCTACAACACCGACCTCGCCAACGACCTTGGGAATCTTCTCAACAGAACCCTGAACATGCTGGTGCGCTACTGCGACGGCGTCGTGCCCGCCGTCACATCGCACGATCCAGAGATCGCGGCGCTGTCGCTGGAGGTTCAGGAGGAGACCGCGCGGGCTTTCACCGAGTGCCGGCTGAACGCCGCGCTGGAATCCATCTGGCGGCTTGTTGGCCGCATGAATAAGTACATCGACGAGAAGGCGCCATGGTCGCTGGCGAAAGCGGCGGCAACGGGGGATGAGGCGGCCCGCGAGGCGCTCCACACCGTTCTGTACGCCTGTCTGGAGGTCGTGCGTCTCGTCTCCATACTCGTCAGCCCGTTCCTGCCGGTCGCCGCCGACGCTCTGCTCGCTCAGATCGGCCTGTCCGATCCCGTGGCCGCCGCGCGCTGGGAGGATCTCGCCTGGGTCGGGCTTACACCCGGCACGCGCGTCAGCCCGCCTCAGCCCGTCTTCCCGCGCATCCAGGAGCTGACGGTGGATGAGAAGGTCCTCCATTCGCTCGGCAGCGCAAACCCGCCCGCAGAATCCGATCCCGCAAAGGAGAAAGTCAACATCGTGAGCGAAGCAGTCCCTGAAGCATCCCCCAAGCCCGGCACCCCCGTCGCGCCCGTAGAAACCATGACGGAGGCGGCGCCGCCGATCACCATTGACGATTTCATGAAGGTGCAGCTGCTGATAGGCGAAGTGCTCTCCGCCGAGCCCGTCGCGAACGCCACCAAGCTGCTCAGGCTCGCGGTGCAGACGGGCGAGGACGAAACCCGAGTCATCCTCTCCGGCATCGCCGAATACTACAAGCCCGAGGATCTGGTCGGCAAACAGGTCGTGGTGGTCGCCAACCTACTGCCCCGCAAAATGCGCGGCATCGAGTCACAGGGCATGCTGCTCGCGGCGGATGTCGATGGGCGCGCCGTACTGGTGCATCCGGACACCGTCGTCCCTCCCGGCTCCCGCGTCCGCTAAAAAAACTTATTTTGCAAAGAAACGATTGAAGTCATGTCTCGTCAATCACTTCGGTAAGGTATGTAGCGCCATTCGATACGTCGGCCCAATCACGGGCATATGTTCGCTAACCATCTGAAGGAGGATTTCACCAGATGAACTTCAAGAAACTCAGTTTGACATGCACCGCTCTTTTCCTGCTCTCCGCCGTGACGCTCACGGCGTTCGGCCAGGCAGCCGATCCGGCCGCGGCGCCGGCGGGACGCCAGGGTCGCGGTCAGGGCGGCGGACGCCAGCAGGGCGGTCGCGGCGGCGCACTTGTCATGCTTCCCCTGGGCTTTATGGATACGGTGCTGAAGCTCGACGCCGATCAGAAGACCAAAATCACCGACATTCAGGCCAAGTACAAAGAGGATGCCAAAGCCTTCACGCCCGCGGCTCCCGTCGCTGGCGCCCCCCCGGCTGATCCCGCGGCTCGGCAGGAGATGATGCAGAAACGCGGCGCTGCTGTCGCCCAGGCCGACAAGGACATTCAGGCTGTCTTGACCGATGATCAGAAGAAGCTGATCCCCGACCTGAACAAAGCCACTCAGACGCTCCGCACCGTCGGGATTCCCGTCGAGGTGGTCGGCGATCTGAAGCTGACCGACCCGCAGGCAGCCAAGATGACGACCATCGCTGACGACAGTCAGAAAGAGATGATGGCGAAGATGACCGAGGCTCGCCAGGGCGGCAATGTCGACCGTGCGGCGATGATGCAGATGATGCAGGATGCGACGAAAGCCACGCACGAGAAGGCGCGGCTCGTCCTTACCTCCTCACAGCGCACCAAGCTGGATGCCTACCTGAAGGATCACCCGCAGCCAGTTGGCGGTCGGGGCTTCGGTGGCTTCGGCGGCGGACGTCCCGGCGGCGCTCCTGCCACTCCCCCGCCCGCTCCGTAATTCTGAGCCCTGTCGCTTGAACTGTCTGCCCCTCTCCCAGCATTGGGAGAGGGGCATTCTTTTGCGCCTGCCATTCTCGGACACGCCTGAATCTCAGTCTTTTAGCGCAGGCAACGCATTGACAGAAGAACGGATTCGGGCTATCATGAACTCGGAATAATTTACAGGAATGGAGCAGGAAAGGAACGGCATGAGCGAGAGTGCAGGGCTGTTCGTTGCGCCGCCCGACGCGGAGACGCAGTGGCTGGCATTTGAGGAGCGGGTTCGGCAAGAGGCCGCATTTTTCGACGCCACCGCCCCCATTGCCGGGGCGCGCGCCCCCGGTCGCCTCGATGTGATGGGCGGAGTAGCCGACTACTCGGGCAGCATCGTGCTCGAAATGCCGATCGGGGAGTCCGCCTGTGTCGCCTGGCAGTGGCGCGAGGATCGAGTCATCCGCATCCGCACCCTGGGAGCCGAAGGGCGTGACCTGGAGGCGGTGTTCAGCCTGGACGATCTCATCGATGACGCCAACCGAATGCGTCCCGTCGAGGAGGTCAGGACGAGACTATGCGCGGAGCCTGCCACGCGCTGGGCAGCCTACGTCGCAGGCTGCTACTATGTGCTGCTCGCCGCCTACAGCAAAGTCTCACAGGGGCAGGTCGACTCGAGGCTGGGAGAGCAGGGGGCCAACGTCCTCCTCGCCAGCGAAGTACCTCTCGGGGCGGGCGTCTCCTCCTCCGCTGCCATAGAAGTGGCGACGATGCAGGCTTTGACCGAGGCATCTGGAGTGCATCCCAGCGACCTCACGCTCGCCGCCTGGTGCCAGCGAGTGGAGAACCACGTGGTGGGAGCCCCCTGTGGCATCATGGACCAGGTCACCTCCGCGCTCGGCGCGGCCAACGCGCTGACAGTGCTGCGCTGCCAGCCGCACGACCTCATCGGCACACAGGAGATACCCGCAGGCTGGCGGTTCGTCGGCATCGATTCCCGCGTCAAGCACTCCGTGGGCGGCAGCGCGTACACGAAGGCCCGCGTGGGAGCGTTCATGGGGCTGAAGGTCATTCAGCTGGAAAGCGGCGGCAAGCTCCTCGACAACTACCTCTGCAACATGAGCCCCGAAGAGTTTTTGGCCTATCGTGACCTGATCCCAGACACGCTCTCCGGCGCAGACTATACTGCGCTGTATGGGCTGCTTCCCGACACGATCACCCGCGTCGATCCGTCGCAAACCTACCGTCCCCGCGACTGCGCAGAACATCCGATCCTGGAGAATGAGCGGGCAAAGCACCTGTTCGCCCTCATGCAGATCGCGGTTATCCGCCAGACGGAGGACGTCGTGCTAGGAGTCTCTCCGGAGCCTGACCGTACGATTTTGACGGAGGCGGGCCGCCTGATGTACGAGGCTCACGCCTCCTACTCCGACCGGCTGGATCTGGGATCGCCGGAGACAGATATTCTCGTTGAGTTGGTGCGCGAGGCTGGCCCCGCGCAGGGCCTCTATGGAGCCAAAATCACCGGCGGAGGGGCGGGAGGAACCGTGGCAGTGCTCTGCACCGACTCGCCCGCTGCTGAAATCGCCCTGCGTGAAATCTGCGGTATCTACACACATCGGACAGGAATCACGCCGCGCACATTCGTCGGCAGCTCGCCCGGCGCCATCGCGTTCGGCGCACGCCCCATCCCGCGAGGCTGATGCCTGAACCTGTTCGAAACACAAGGAGAACGAATTGAGCAAAGTTCGAAAGGCCGTCATCACGGCCGCGGGAAGGGGAACCCGAATGTATCCCGCGACCACCACTATCCAGAAAGAGATGCTGCCCATCATGGATGTGGACGGCCTGTGCAGGCCGGTCATTCAGATCATCATCGAGGAGGCGCTGGCAAGCGGAATCGAGGAGGTCTGTCTGATCGTCAATCCCCATAATCGCCATCAGATCGAGCAGCATTTCGCTCCGCTCACGCCGGAGGAGCTGCGGGCCTTCCAGGGCAAAGACTGGGCGTTGCTCGAATCGGCGCGTATTCAGCAGATCGCGGCGCGGCTCTCGTTTGCGGTACAGGAGAAGCCGGAGGGGTACGGACACGCGGTCTATTCGGCGCGGGAGTTTGTGGGGGACGAGCCGTTCCTGATCATGCTGGGCGACCATATCTACACGACCCAGGAAGAGCGGCGCTGCGCGCGCCAGGTGCTCGACGTCTACGAAAAGTACGGCGGCAGTGTCTCCGCCGTGCAGCAGACCCCGACCGAACTGCTGCACCTCTTCGGCACGGTCTGCGGGAAGCGCGTCTCCGAGCGCCCCGCCGTCTACGATGTGGCCACAATCATC
>JANXLO010000196.1 GCA_025355115.1 Chthonomonadaceae bacterium | reverse complement strand
GACAAGGTCGATCCGGACGCCTCGCCCATCATGCAGATCGCGCTCTCCTCCCCCGGCAACATTCGCAACACCTCCGAATACGCCGACAAAGTGCTGCGCCGCCAGATCGAGAGCATCAGCGGCGTAGGCCAGGTGCTGCTCATCGGGGCGCGGAAGCGACAGATCAACGTCATTCTCGACCCTCAGCGCCTAAAAGCCTACGACCTGACTTCGGCGGATGTGCAGCGCGCCCTTCAATCGCAGAACATTCAGGTGCCCGGCGGAACCGTCGATCAGAACACCCGCGAGCTCACGCTCCGAACCAAAGGCAGGCTCGATTCTCCTGCCGCCTTCGACGGCCTTGTCATCAAAAAGCAGGGGCCGACGCCCATACGAATTCGAGACGTCGGGCGCACGGAGGACGGGGTGGAGGAGACGCAGACCAGCGCAACCCTCAGCGGTGCCCCCACCGTTCTGCTCTCGATCCGGAAGCAGTCCGGACTCAACACCGTCGCGACTGTGGACGCCATACTGGACAAAATCAAGGACATCAAGAAGTCGCTGCCCTCAGGCTACGATCTCCGCGTCGTCCGCGACCAGTCGGAGTTCATTCGCGCCAGCGCCAACGCCGTCAAAGAGCACCTCATCATCGGAAGCATACTGGCAGCGCTCGTAGTGCTTTTCTTTCTCTGGAACTGGCGAACGACGCTGATCTCGGCGCTCGCCATTCCGGCATCCATCATCAGCACCTTTGCCGCCATGTACATGCTGGGCTTCACGCTCAACAGCCTGACGCTGCTCGGCCTCACGCTCTCCGTGGGGATCGTCATCGACGACGCTATCGTCGTCCTGGAGAATATCTACCGTTTCATTGAAGAGAAGGGCATGAACCCCTATGAAGCCGCGATAGAGGGCACCCGCGAGATCGGTCTGGCCGTGCTCGCGACTACCCTCTCGCTCATAGCAGTCTTCCTGCCAGTGGCCTTCATGTCCGGGATCGTCGGGCGCTTCCTGAACTCCTTCGGCATGACCATGGCCTTCGCCATCGCGGTCTCTCTGCTCGTCTCCTTCACCCTGACGCCTATGCTCGCCTCCCGCTGGATCAAGCCACCGAAGGCTGCCGCAAACTCCGGCGAGACTTCGGACGGCATTCCGGTTGGGGAGACCGCCGGGCATGGCGGAGGCCCCGTGAAGGGCGGCAGTTCGAAGGAGGGCGGCCTGTTCCGCCTCATCGACATGACCTATACCGCCCTGCTGCGCTTCGCGATGCGCTTCCGCTGGATCATCGTTCTGGCCTCGCTGGTCGCCCTCTACAGCATCGGCCCGCTTGGCGCCATGGTGCCGAAAAACTTCCTGCCGGAGGACGATCAGGGCCAGTTCCAGATCACCGTGCGCGCCCCTGAAGGCACGAGCCTGACCACCACGCAGGCTCTCGCTGGCCGCATCGCCGAGGACACCCGCCATCTCGCGGGGGTGGACTATACGGTCGTCACTATCGGCGACAGCACACAGCAGACGCACAACCTGGCCAACATCTTCGTCAAGCTGAAGCCTGCGGATCAGCGGCCCGGCATCAGTCAGCAGGATCTCACGGTTGCGGTGCGTCGCAAAGTTTTGCCGCAGTACGGCTCGCTTCGCACGAGCGCCGGGCAGATTCAGGAGTTCTCGACGGGTGCGCCCAGTGCTACGGTCATCTACTTCCTGAGCGGTCCCGACCTCGACAAGCTGACGGAGTACTCGCAAAAGATTCTTGCCGAGTACCGCAAAATGCCCGGCGTGGTCGACGCGGACTCCTCACTGATCGTCGGCAAGCCGGAGCTAGGGGTCAACATCGACCGTCAGCGCGCCGCCGACCTCGGAGTCTCCG
>JANXLO010000185.1 GCA_025355115.1 Chthonomonadaceae bacterium | reverse complement strand
AAGCACGAGAAGGTCGATTTGCCCTTCAACGCCTCGTTGGGGCGCATGGGCATCGGCGCGGGCGGGATGGGCGGGCTTCGGTCCGGCAGGGGGGCGGGGAGGTAGTAGGGCTCCGAAGTCGCGTAGCGGTAGGCGTCGTTGACAAGCGGGTCGTCCGTGACGCTGTAGTCGTTGTAGGCGCGCTCCGTGACGAATTGAAGGTTGTTGCTGTCGAAATAGTTGATGCACTTCACGCGGGGATAGAGCCGTGGAAGCGCATTGTAGAGTGTGAGTATTTTGCGGAATGCGAATTCGGGCCGCTCAAATCCCTCGATCTTGGAGCTATGCGTCGCGGCGTATTCACAGATCATGATCGGCTTGCGAGCAGAGTAGCGGTCGTATACGAAGTTGAGAAGATCGCAGGGATGCTCCTTCTCGGCAGGCTCGCTGAGGTGGTTGTTATGGTAGGTAACATTGTAGAGATTGACGCCGACCCAGTCGGTCGCATCGTCGCCGGGATAGAAAGAGGCGATGTTGGACGTGGGCGTGAAGTAGGGACACCAGACGAGGGCGACATTGGGCGCGCGACGGTGCATGACCTCATAGACAAGGCGGAAGGCGCGGCGATACTCGGCGGGGTTGCGATTGTAAATGCTCCAGGTGCCGTTCATTTCACTGGCAAATCGCAGAAAAATCTTTGCCCCGGACCGGGCCATGTCGTCCGCCAGTTGCGTAAGGTACGCATCGTCCTTGACGATCTCGACGCCCTCGTTCGGCTCCATAGCGATGTGAACGAATTTGTTGGCGGCGGCCTGTTTGCGCATCCAGTCCATCGGCAGACGGCGCCCATAGCCCATATAGAAGAAGTACATGGAGTGAGGCTTGCCGACGATCTTCTCGAAGGGGACTGAGTCCTGGTGCTTCAGGCCGTTCACGTCGGGTATCGGGCGCTTCAGGCTGCCGTCGAAATCGATGAAAGCGCCGAGATAGCAGCCGACCGGAGGCTCGAACTTCTGCTTCGTGTCACGCGCGGCGATCTCGGCGGGTGTGAGTGAGCGGGTGATCGTCAGGAGCGCCTGCGCCTTTCCGGGCACATAATCCTGCGCGAGCACAGTCAGTTGAAGCAGAAGCAGGCCGATCAGAAGCGGCATCAGCAGGGCTAGCGGCGAGAAAAATCTTGGGCAGGATCCGCGCTCCCGCGTCTGTCGCATCACACTCATTCAGTAGTCTCCTCGATCTCCACGGTTATTCTGGCTCCCCGGACTCGTTTGGTCTGTCGGCGGGCGGTCAAACTGCGCGATGTGTCCGCGTTGGGGAAATAGGTCAGCATGGCCAGTGCATCACGAAAGGGGTTGTAGTGACAGAGAGTTTGGAGGCCTAGCATCTCCGCGACCGAGACGGTGTCGGCCTTGCTGCGGGGATTGGCCTTCCCGTCCCGGCAGTGCTGTGCCTCCACATCGTAGCGCGGACATCTCCGGCAATGCATCCGTCTCTCGCCCAAAATCAGCCATTCCCTTCACATGCCGCACAAACTAGATTCATCAATGACTTCGTTCCGGATTTGGCGCATCGGAAGCAGTGAAAGCCGAGCATTATGGAGGCCGTAAGTCAAAGTACACATTCGGCGAAATGTACCCTCAGCGGAGGCGTTCACTCCGCCGATTCCATACTGGCAACTGCCGCACCGACATGCCGACGCACCGCCGTTCAAGCACTTCATCGCGCCTGCTCTTCGTCGACGACGCTCTCAAATCCCCCATCCTACTACTCCCCGCTTTTCTATTATGTTATAGATGCAATACGCAACCCGGTTGACATTTGTTAACCGGAGAAGGTTTGTCACTGATGCTGAAATGCTGGCCAAACTCGTCCGCGAGTTTGATGGCTTCAGGCAACCTCTATGCCGAGGGCGGCAGGAGGAGTGGCGCGGCCTACTACGGTGACGAGGGCGGCGAGGGTCATCAGGTAGGGGAGCGTTTCGAGGAGGAAGGGGTTCGTCCACTCGATGCCTAGCGCGACCAGATGGACATGGCTGATTTGGAGTTGGCTCTGCACGGCGTCGAAGAATCCGAAGAAGAGGGCACCGACCGCTGCGCCGAGCGGATGCCATTTGCCGAAAATTACTGCCGCAAGGGCGATGAAGCCCTTGCCCGCCGAGATGTCCGGCGAGAAGCGATGCGCCACCGACATCGAGAGAAACGCCCCCGCCAGCGCCGCGCAGACGCCCGACAGAGTCACCGCGATGCAGCGCACTGGCCACGACGCGATCCCCGCCATTCTCGCGCTCTCCGGGCTTTCCCCTACTGCCCGCAGCCGCAAGCCGAACCGGGTGCTTCCGAGCAGCCACATCACACCGAAAGGGAGCAGGAGCGCGAGGACGAGAAAGCCGGGCTGCGGCAGTCCGTCAATCTGGACGCCGTCGCGGAGCATTTTCTGGAACAGGTAACGAGTGCCCCCCGCGGCGAGCAGAGTGATGCTCAGGCCGCTCACGACGTGGTTCATCCGTGTCTTCTGCGTGAGGAAGGCGTGCAGCAGGCCGAGAAGCGCGCCCGCCGCGAGAGCCGCCAATAGCCCCGCCAGGGCCGAGTGTCGGCCCGCCGCCACTCCCACGAATGCGCCAGCTAGAATGAGCCCCTCCAGAGCGATATTGACCACGCCTGCCCGCTCGGACAGAATACCGCCCATAGCGGCAAAGATCAAGGGCACAGCACTGGTCAGAGTTGCCAGGAGCAGGGCCAGAATCAGCGAGGTCTGTCCGACATCATGCGTCGACATTCTCTTCCTTTCGCGCAGCGGTGGCAGGATGCGTCGCCGTGTTTTCAGGCGATCTCAGGTCGGCGGCTGCTGGTTCCAATGGCGGGGATATAGGAGCGGTGACCGCACGAGAACGAGGGCGCATGCCCACGAAGGCGATCACAACCGCCTGAACGATCACCGAGATTGGCGCGGGCACGCTCGTCAGCGACTCCATGTATGCTGACCCGCTCGCTAGCCCCCCGAAGAAGACCGCGCTGAAGGCGATGCCTCCTCCGTTCAGCCCGCCCAACAGCGCGACCGCGATACCGTCGAAGCCGTACGAGCCGGCGATTCCCACCGCGTACCTATGCTGCACTCCCAACACCTGCACCGCGCCCGCAAGCCCTGCCAGAGCACCGGAGAGAGCCATCGTCAAAATGAGTGTTCTCGGGACCGCGATTCCCGCCGCTCTCGCCGCCTCAGCGCCCAGTCCCACTGCCCGTATCGAGTACCCCAGCGCGGTATAGCGCATCAGCAGCGCGACTGCCAGCGCTGACAGCAGCGCGAGAAACAGCCCCGCCGTCAGGTCAGTGTGCGGGACGAGAGGCGTCAGGAAAGCGGAGTGCACGATCTGCACGGTCTGCGGGTTCTGGCTGTTCGGGTCCTTCAGATTGCGGTTGATAAGGTAGTTGGCGATGTCAAGCGCGACGAAGTTGAGCATGATCGTCGAGATCACCTCATGGACGCCGCGCCGCGCCTTCAGCAATCCTGGAACGGCCCCCCAGACCGCGCCTGCCGCCGCGCCTGCTGCTACCGCCAATGGAATCTGCACGGCGGACGGCATTCCGGCTCGCACTCCGACCATCGCCGCGGCCAACGCCCCGAACGTCATCTGCCCCTGCGCCCCTATGTTGAACAGCCCTGCCCGCAGGCCGAGTGCCACCGCCAAACCGCAGAACAGCAGCGGTGTGGTGTTGGCGAACGACTGCGCCAACTGGAACAGGGCGATATGCCCGCTCCCGAGCGCGATCTCCTGCGCCCCTGAGGGCGGGCCTGCCGCCAGCCCGGTCGCGCCCGTCCATAGGGCGCTAAACGCTTCCCCTGGGCGGTAACCGGAAGCCGCCATGAGCGCAGCCGCGACGATCAGTCCAGCCGCGATGCTCAGAAATGGCCTGAGCATCCCTCTGAGATCGAGCAGCCTCTGCCTCATGCTCGTCCGCCCGTTATCGTGCCGCCCATACTGCGGGAATCGACGGACTGCCCTGTTTTCTCTCCG